>JADLBE010000172.1 GCA_020847915.1 Saprospiraceae bacterium
GATCATATCGATGCAGTAGTTGTACGTGATCGAATAAATCCAGGTGGAAAAAGAAGACTGCTCGTTGAATTTGGCCAGGTTGAGCAACACTTTGATGAAAATATCCTGCGTAGCGTAACGTGCAAGTGCTTCGTCGTTCAGCATGGAGATGCTTTTGGCGAAAACCTTGTTCGCGTAACGGCGGTACAGGGCCGTGAAAAACGACGTATCCTGTGATCGCAGGTACGCTGCAATCAGCTCGTTGTCTGTTTGTTCACTAATTTTCTTGGTGGTTACCAACGCCGGCAGTTTGGTTATAAGGACCTTGAGTATGTTTTGCTCCTGCAAAAAAGACAAATTTCCACGAACAAGGCCTTACAAACCTGTGACTTTCTTTTAAGCCGTTAATAAGACGTTAAAGTGGCCCGGTCGTCACAACGTTTTTTTGTTAAGATTTTAAACGCCGTTTCTTTGCAGTACAAATGCCGTAAAGTCATGAAAAACCTCGTTTTTTTACCCGTTTTTGCCTTTTTTACCCTGTCGCTTGCCGCGCAAAACTCCGATGATGCTTTCCCTTTCAACGTGAAACTCACTTCGCCCGACGGTAAGGAAGCCTACAGTAAAAAAGTGCTCAAACAAGGTGGCAAACCAACGGTACTGGCTTTTTGGCTCACCACCTGCCAGCCCTGCAAGGTTGAACTGGCAACCTATGCCAAAGCTTACCCGGAATGGCAAAAGGAACAACCCTTCAACTTGTTTGCCATTTCCATCGACTACGCCGAGAAATTTCCGAAAGTGCAGGAGTGGGCGAAACAAAACAATTACCCTTTTCCGATATTTTGGGACGGCGCCCGGGCTTTTAAAGACCTGATGCCCGGCAACCTCAACGGTTTGCCACAGGTGTTCGTGTTCGACGCCAAAGGGGGCTTGCGCTACCAACACAAAGGCTTCCGGCCGGGCGATGAAAATGAGTTGTTCAGGCAGGTGCAACAGGCAGCGAAGTAATTACTCAACTGTCCACTCCGACTCAATCTCCCAATTTGCCCGCAACTGCTCCACTTTTTTGGTAAACAACCTTTCCGGTTGTCGCCGAAGCGGGTAATTGCCCGTATCCCAAAAACCGTTGGCATTGCGGTCCTCAACCAGCCGCAACGTGTACGTAGCTGCCGGCAACCTGGTGTACACCTGCCTGTTCGATCCGCTCCCATCGGCCGTGAACGTTCGTTTAAGCTCCAATTTATCGCCGTTCAGCAAATCCAAAACGTACGCTTGCCCGGGTTTCAGGCCACGCATGGTCAGATTGAGTCCGCCGAGTTGTTTTTCAGGCAAAACGGTAAATTTTCGCCGCAGGGTATCGGTGTTGGACACGCCGAAAAAATCGGTGACGGCGCCAGGCAGTAAAACAAGTTCGTGGCTTTTTTCGGATTTCCAGGCAACGGTTACGTTCACCCGCCGGAGCGACACACTGTCGATGGCGGTGCTGTAGGACACGAAAATTTGTACACTGTCCTGAAACCACAACCACCTGCTCGTATCCACACTCGAAACCGGCGTGCCAAAGGCCAAAACGGCCGGCCGGCCGGGATTTTGTACCACCGTGCGGGTTACAAGTCCGGATGTATCGACGGCCTGTTTGGGGGCCGTTTGTTGGGAAAATTTATTGGTGCTTGCAACACTGCCACCGCCTTCTTCTTCAAAACGCAGTTTGAAAGCACCGAGCCATTTTTCGCGGTCGGGCGTTTTTACCCGCACGGTATCCTTGCCCGAGTACAATTGCCACGATGCCGGCGCCTGGTCGTACCAAACGAGCATGGTATCCACCGAGCGTTCGGTGATCAAACGTAATCCGGGCTCATTGGTGGTGAGAACCAAACCATCCGGTCGACGGGTGTATTGCAAACGCAGCAATCCATACCGGTTGGCTGTTTGACCGCTGATGCGCAGATCCGGTTCACTGGCAAACAATCGAAAGGTCAATCGGGGTTCCGTTTCGGCGGCAAGCGTCAATACGGTATCGGCGAAAGCCAAACTGTCGGACGGTCCCGCCCATTTGAAGTTGAGGTCGGAATCGCGAAATGCCACACACTGGTAGGTGCCCGGGCGCAGGTTGGAGAGTTTGAAATTGCCCTCTTTGTCGGTTTTGGTAAAATAATAGGGCTTTTCAAGCCAAACGGCGCTGTCCGATGGCGGGTCGTACAAAGCGACGGTGATGTTGTTGGAAGCTTTGCCGCTGAAAGCATCGTTTACCACGCCGGCAACCGAAAGGCTGTCGATGTATGCGCCCGTGGAAAACACAAAACGAAGATCCGTTGCCACGTTGCCTTCGTGCAGGTCTTTTACGGCTGCGCCGAAATTGATGGTGTAGGTGGTGTTGGGTTTTAAAACCTCATCTTTGTCGAACTTCACCTTAACGGTTTTGTCTTTCAGGGAAATGTCGGGGCGTTTGGCGAGTGGTGGCGACACCAGGACTTTTGCGGCAGCATTGTCGAGTACGACCCACTCATTAAACGTGAGTTCAAACTCCCGTCGGTTGAAATTGGTGGTCATGTTGGGCGTGCTGGCACTGCTGTCGATGCGTGGTGGTTCGGTATCGCGCGGACCTCCGTCGATGGAGCCCTGCCGTGCACACGACAAAACGACGAGGGTCACAAACAGGGCCTGGAAAAAAGGAAAACGAGTTTTTTGCATCATGAAACGGGCACGGCGATTTCTTCGACGATGAAATACATGTCGACGAGGCCTTTGTTGTGCACTTCTTTTTTGCCGCGGTATTCGCAGCTGAAACGGTGTTTAACGGCTTCGTAGGTGACTTTTGAAATGTTCACACGACCTGGCTCGCCGA
>JADLBE010000173.1 GCA_020847915.1 Saprospiraceae bacterium
AGCCGCTTGGTTTTTTCATTTTAGTCAACCCTGAATCAAAACGTCCCTGTTGGATGCGCTAGATGCGCTCAATCACAATGGCTGTAGCGCCACCGCCGCCGTTGCAGATGGCTGCGAGTCCGTATTTGCCGTTTTTCTGGTGTAAAACGTTGTTGAGTGTGGTTACGATGCGTGAGCCTGAGGATCCCAATGGGTGGCCGATGGCTACGGCGCCGCCGAACACGTTGGTGCGGTCGTGTGTGATGCCCATCACTTGTTCGAAAGCCATGGTGACTACGGCGAAGGCTTCGTTGACTTCAAAATAATCTATCTCGGAAATATCCAGTCCAGCCATTTTAAGGGCTTTGGGCGCTGCTATCGTTGGTGTGGTGGTGAACCACTCGGGCGCCTGCTCGGCATCGGCGAAACCGCGGATTTTGGCAATGGGTTTTAACCCGTAACGTTCAACGGCTTCAGCGCTGGCCAGAATGAGTGCCGAGGCGCCGTCGTTGATGGTACTGGCGTTGGCGGCCGTTACCGTGCCGTCGGGTGTGAAGGCAGGGCGCAGACCCGGGATTTTATCAAACTGTACTTTTTTGTACTCTTCATCTTCCGAAACCAACACCGGATCACCTTTGCGTTGTGGAATGCTGACCGGAATGATTTCACCTTTGAACCAGCCCTGGCTTGTGGCCTCAGCCGCACGTTTGTACGAATCGATGGCGAACGCGTCCTGGGCTTCACGGCTGATGTTGTATTTGGCGGCGGTTGCATCGGCGCAAACGCCCATGGCCTTTTGGTTGTATACGTCGGTGAGGCCGTCTTTTGCCAAACCGTCCACCAGTTCACCGTTGCCGTATTTGTATCCCCAGCGGGCATTGGGCATGTAGTAGGGTATCTGCGACATGTTTTCCATACCGCCGGCCACCACGATGTCGTTCAGTCCAAGCATGATGCTTTGGGCGCCAAGGGTAATGGATTTCATACCCGAAGCACAAACCTTGTTGATGGTGGTGCAGGGAATGTTGTCGGGCAAACCGGCGAAACGTGCTGCCTGGCGGGCAGGAGCTTGTCCGAGGTTGGCACTCACAACATTGCCCATAAACACTTCATTGACGTTTTCGGGAGCTACGCCTGCACGTTCCAAAGCGCCGCGGATGGCCGTAGCACCAAGTTGGGTGGCGCCGATACCGGAAAGTATGCCGCCGAAACTTCCAATGGGTGTTCGAACAGCGGATACGATGAATACTTCTTTCATGGTGTGGTGTTATTAGTCAGGTACTGTTGAATGCGTTAAAATGACTTTTGTTCAAAGCGTGCCGCAAAAATACGCCATTTTCCCATCTCTAATTCCAAACCTTATTTTGCGAAGTCGGTGTCCGGTCGCGTTTTGTTTTTATCAAAAAAAATCCAACCATATTTTATTGCATATTTAACAAACCTATAAAATACCGTATGGCCTATTTGGAAGGTCCCTGAAATTTTGTATATCTTTGTAACCTGATTCAACAATTATTATTTGCCTTATAAATCTTTGAACACTATGATGGATTTGAAGCAACTCAGCCCCAGGGAAGCTTATGCCGCCTACATGATGGGTGGCGTTGTGGTTGATGTACGGGAACCGGCCGAGCCACAGCAACAAACACCGGACATCAAACGCCTGGTGAAACTACCTTTCAGCGAACTCGACAAACGCTTTTCTGAGTTACCTCATAATCAACCTGTTATGATCGTTTCTCGCGTCGGCGTTAAAAGTAAGGAAGCCGCTCGTTTTCTTTTGGCCCACGGTTTTTCCGACGTCGTAACCATCGATGGCGGCATCAATGCCTGGGAAGAGGAAGGTTTGCCACTACGCACCACTGCGGGATAGAACTTTACTTAGATAAAATTTTGAAAAAACTGAGTCGCCCCCATTTATTTGGAGGCGACTCCTTTTTTTTGAACCATTATTCTGCGCCACTTTCCACTTTCAACTTTCAGCTTTCAGCTTGAAATGTACCTTTGTTGCAAACGTTTGAACAAACATGTTAAAAGCTACAACGCTGATTTCGCGTCCGATTTGGGTGGTGGCCCTGCTCATGGCAGGGATCTTTTTTACCGACGTTTTCATTTTTCACGAAAGCAACCTCGCCTTTTTTTATTTGCTGGCAGTCATATTCGGATTGTTTTTCCGGGAGCGCAACGATGTCATCCTCATTGGTTTGATTGCAACGTTGCTTACTGTCGTGGCCATTTTTCTCAAGCCACCTACCGATTCTCCCGAGCAAATGTTGATGGCCCGCATAGCCAGTACTGTAGGTATTTGGACTGCTGCCGTTTTGGTCATTAAAATTCTTACCCTGCGGCAGGAAGAAAACATGCAGGATGAACAGTTTCACGCCCTTTTCCGCTTTGCAACCAACGGCATCATCATCGCCAACAGCAGGGGCGAAATTGTAAGGATGAATCCTGCCGCCGAAAAACTGTTCGGCTATGATAACGGTGAACTGCTTGGACAACTTGTGGAAAAACTCATTCCCAACAAGTTGCATCGCATGCACGAACGCCACCGAAACGATTACCGTGCCGACCCCAAACCCAGGGCTATGGGCATCGGACTGGACTTGTACGCCGTACGTAAAGACAACACCGAATTTCCCATTGAAGTCAGCCTGAGCCCTTTCAAAACCATCGAAGGCGAGTTCGTGATGGC
>JADLBE010000174.1 GCA_020847915.1 Saprospiraceae bacterium
GGTTTGGGTTCTGTTTTAACGGGTGTTGGTTTGGTCTCTGGTTTGGTTGGTGTGGTGGCGGTTTCAGGTTTGGGAGCGCCTTCCATTTGGGATTTGTATTGAACAAACGCTTGAAAAATGGCCAGGGACATTTGACTTTGGCCTTCATCCGAGGCGATGAATTTTTCTTCCGAACGGTTGGTGAGAAAGCCTGTTTCGATCAGAACTGCGGGCATCGCTGCTTCTTTCAGTACAATAAAACCTGCTTGCTTTACACCTTTGTCGGCCCTGCTTGCTGTGCTTTTGGCGTACTGTTGAACATAACTCGCAAAAAGGATGCTTTGTTCCAGGTAGGCGCTTTGCCACAGGCTGCTAAGGATGTGGCTTTCCGGACTGTTGGGGTCGTAACCTTCGTATTGCTTCTGGTAGTTGTCTTCAAGGTAAATCGATGCATTTTCACGTTTAGCAACCTCGAGGTTGTGCTGTGCGGTATGTAAGCCCATCACGTACGTCTCAGCACCGTGGATATCTGCTTTGCTGATGGCGTTGCAATGTACGCTAACAAACAAATCTGCGTTGTTACGGTTGGCGATGGCTGCGCGTTCGAAAAGTTCGATAAAAACATCTTTGTCACGCGTATAGATAACTTCAACGTCGGGATAAGCTTGTTTGATACGTTCCCCCAATTTAAGTACAATGGCCAAAGCATTGTGTTTTTCACGGGAAACGGCGCCCATGCAACCAGGATCTTTACCTCCATGGCCTGCATCAAGCACGATCTTTTTGATTTTGTAAGTACTTTTGCCGCCCGATGGGTCAGTTGTACTGACTGGCAAACCCGTCAGTACGTTAAAGTTTTGCAAAAAAAGCCACAACGCAACGGCAATCAGCGTTTGTAGGGCGTAATTTCGTTTCATAGTTGTTTTAAAGAGTTCGGTTTCCAGTGGGCAACACGGCATCTAATTTCATGTGCAAATATCGGTTTTTCCTGCAAATTTTTGCATGGCTGTGCTGCACTGCCCTGGGAGCTCAAAATCCTTTGCCTGTTTCAGCGCCTAAGGATACCATTCCTCCGGCAGGTTTTTCCGATTCGGTTACCGTCGACCTGAGTGCGGTGAAAATTTCTTCGGAAGGCATCGATGACCCAGTTGATTACGGCGCGCAGGATTCCATGTGGTTTGACGTGACCCAAAAACAATTGCACCTCTACGGCAAAGCCTTTGTAAAGTATAAGACGCTGGATGTAACGGCCGGTTACATTTTGCTGGATTACAGTAAAAACGAAATCAGCGCTCAAGAGTTCGCAGACAGCTCCGGACAGCTTGCCGGACTGCCCCATTTCAAGGACGGTGAACAGGAATTTGATGCCGACAAATTCAGATACAATTTCAAAACCCAAAAAGGCATCATTTACGAAGCGCGTACCCGCCAGGAAGATCTTTACATTCTGGGGCAAAGGGCCAAGTTTATCGGATCGGCGCAACAGGACAGTTCCGATAAGGCGCAAAATGTGATTTACAATTACAATTCCCTGGTTACCAGTTGCGACCACCCCGAACCACACTTTGGTATTCGCGCCAACAAGTTGAAGGTTATCCCCAACAAAATGGTGATCACGGGCCTTTCCCACCTCGAGATCAGCGGCGTACCCACACCCCTGGTTTTGCCTTTTGGCTTTTTCCCCATCACCAAAACCAGAAAGGCGGGTCTGATCATTCCGCGCGATTTTGAATTTCGCGAAGCGGAAGGTTTGGGCATCAAAGACTGGGGTTGGTACCAGCCCATCAACGATCACATGGATGCGGCCATGCAGTTCAGTGTTTTCGTAAGCGGTTCGTTCGGCGCTACCGGCACGCTGAGGTACAACCAACGCTACAAACAACAGGGCAATTTTCAATTGCGTTACAACAACCGTGTGAGTGAAAACAGCATGGCCCAAAAAGTTTCCCAAAAATCTTTCGGCCTGACCTGGACACACAGACAGGATGATAAAGCACACCCCACCAGACGTTTCGGCGGCTCCGTTAACATCCAGACCAACCGCGACCAAAACCGAAACCAGAACGATTACCAAAGCGTTTATCAGAACTCGCTCAGCTCCAACATCACGTATTCCAAACTTTTTCCCGGCAAACCTTACCAGTTTAACGCCGGCATGACGCACTCGCAAAACACCCAGACGCGCGAGATGACCATCAGTTTGCCAAACATCAATTTCAACGTTCAACGTATTTTTCCTTTCAAACGCAAGGAACCCGTGGGACCGGAAAAGTGGTACGAGAAGTTTTCACTGAACTATGCGGGCAAATTGCAAAACAACTTTCAAACCGTTGATACCCTGTTGTTTACCCAGGCAACCCTCGACAATGCCCGCATGGGTATCCAACATACCATCAACTCCGACCTCAACCTGAAACTCTTTAAATACATCAACGTAGCGCCTACCGTGCGGTATGAGGAAAACTGGTATCCGTACACCATCGAAAAACAACTGCTCGACGAAATCCGCTACGTGTACGACACCACCGACGAAGGCATCATTTACGTAGACAGTGTAAATACACAGTTTGGTATCGATACCACCATTCGCAACTGGGGCTTCAAATCCTACCGTACCTACAACGCCGGCATATCGGTCGGTACTGCGCTTTTTAATACCCAGCAATTCAAAAAAGGCTGGTTGCGCGGTTTCAGGCACACGATGAAACCCAGCATGTCGATCGGTGTCGGACCCGATTTTACCAATCCGAAATACGATTATTTCCGCCTTGTGGAAACGGACCTAAGGCCGTCAAGAAACGACACCCTGCGCTACGGCATTTTTGACGACGGTATTTTTGGAAAACCAAGCTACAGTCCGCGCAACGTTGCACTCGCGTACAGTTTGGGCAACATTTTGGAAATTAAGGTGCGGCGGGATTCGGCCGATAAAAAAATCCGCATTTTCGACAACCTGTCGTTCAACGGATCCTACAGCCTCACGGCCGACTCCCTGCGTTGGAGTCCCATCACCACGGGAAGCGTGTTCCGTTTTTTCCAGGGCATCCTCAACGTCACCTGGAACGCCGCCTTCGACCCATACGTGCTCGACAGCCGCGGGCGTCGCATCGACAAGTTCATGGTGAACGAAACCGGTCGCCTGGTGCGCCTGGCCGATTTTCGCATGCAATTCAATACCGGCTTCACCGTGTCGCAGGTGCGCGGCATGTTGGCCGGCAAGGACGCCTCCTCCGACCCAACTCCACCTGGCGCGGCCTCGGACGATTTGTTGAGCCTTTTCAACAATTTCCGCATCAGCCACAACTTTTCGTTTGCACGGCAACTTATAGGCGGCACCAACCAGGATACCCTCGTGATCGTAAGCAACGGTGTGTCGCTCGGCGGTTCCATTCCGCTCACCAACAAATGGCGGTTCAACGTAAACAACATCAGCTACGATTTTACCAGTAAATCGATAGCTTACCCCGACATCGGCGTGTCGCGCAACCTGCACTGCTGGGAACTTAGCCTTTCCTGGCAACCCCAACGCGGCACCTATACCTTCAGCATCAACGTTACGCCCGGTTCGAGCCTGGAGTTCCTCAAGTTGCCGTACAGGCAGAATAATTTTGACTCAGGACTCTAAAAAAGCAGGCAGCAGTTAGCAGGCAGCAGGCAGCAGGCAGCAGGCAGCAGGCAGCAGGCAGCAGGCAGCAGGCAGCAAAAAAAACACCCAATCACTTGATAAACAAATGATTGGGTGTTTTTTTTTGCTGACTGCTGACTGCTGCCTGCTGCCTGCTAAATTACTTTTTCCAGGGAAGTTCCAACACACGTTGTGCTGCGAGTTCACCGATGCGGAGGCCTTCGGTGCAGTCCATACGGAAGTGAACGCCCAGTGGAACACGCGAGTAGGCGTCTTCGTCGGCAAGTTCTTTAAACGACGAGAACGCGCGTGGGGTACCGTTGAATTCGGACCGGTTGAAGTGGCACTGGTCGGTCATCGAGTAGGTTCCCGGGTGTTCGGCGTTGTATTCGAACATGGAGCTCAGAATTTTACCTCCGGAGCCACCAAAGCCGGCGTGGCCGGATGGGTATCCGGGGAATGCCGGTGTAACGCCTTCAAATCCTGCGACAGGATTGTTCAGGATGGTCTCCCAATTGGCTGCATCTGGTTCGTTTTGAGCCACCACCCGACGGATGTAGGTGATTGGACGCTCCACGTTGTAGTGGTATTTGGAATGCCACAAAGCTACACCTGCATCACTGAGTGCCATACCCAGCTTGGCGTACAATTCGGCACATCCTGCGAGGTCGAGGTTTTCATTGCTGACTACCTGGTCGGCAACGGCAAGCAAACGGGCAGGAGGTGAGAAGGTTAGGCCAAGAATGTCATCGCTCCAGAATTCTGCCATCCAACGCTGTTCGTAGGCCTCAGGACCATCAGCACGGATGTTGTTAACCATACCGTATGCCTCCATGGCCTGGTTGTAGAACAATGAACTGGGGCTTTCACTGTAAGGAATCGGCGCACGGGCAAGCATTTCGTCTTCATCAAGCGCAAAACGACGTACACCACCCCATTGCGGGAACATGGCACGAACGTAATCGGGCGGCGTTGGTTGCCAAAGACCGGGGGCGCTTGGAGGTGTATAGGAGATGGGCTGAGGATCGAGGAAGGCATTGTGTCCTACGACGTCGGCGCGTTCCCAGTCGTACACTGCCTGGGCAACAGCCTGTCCATACGCCAACGAACGGGCAAGAATTTCCGGTGTGGTTTCCTGAGCAAACTCGCTGTTGAGCTGGTTGTAGGTAATGTCAATTTCTCCGTACAGGCTGCTGTATTGGTTTTCCATGTGGAAAAAGAAACGCGGCATGAGGTAGGCATAGGAAGCATTGACGCAAGCCGGCCAGTAATAGTCCAGATCCGGATCGGCTTCAGGAATGGCCAGACCAGGAAAAAGGTTTCTCATCGACTGGTTTTCAGGAATACCGGCCACTACGGATTCGTAGGCAGACAAACCCAGATACGCGAGTGCACGAGGCGCTGGACCGGGCCTGTAACCGCCGGCATAGCGGTCGAGTTCGAGGAACATGGCATTCCAGCGAAGGTATACCTTGTTGTCGTATAAGTGGGCCGAGTTGAGATCTACATCGGGCGAAGGCGCATTATCCTTACAGGATTGAAGGAAAAGCACCGCTGAAACAGCTGAAATCAGGAAGAATTTCAGTAGTGAAAGTCTTTTCATAAGATTCTTTTGTTTATGGAATTATGATTATAACAAAAACCGTGCAAAAGTACCATTTTTTTTGTACAATCAAACACATTCCCAAGTGACTTTCGTTATTTCGACCAATGAGCCAGATCAGCGGAGCTTTTTTCAGGATGCAACAGTGGGTATGTTCGTTTGTGCGCCTTCCCAGGCATATAGGCCTTCGATGGACAAGTAACGTTCGCCGGTGTCGTAATTGAACCCGAGTACTCGGGCGCCGGGTTCCATTTCGGGCAATTTGGATGCGATGGCTGCCAGGGTTGCACCCGACGAGATGCCTCCAAAAAGCCCCTCCTCCATGGCAGCACGTTTGGCGTATTCGAAAGCTTCTTCTTTGGATACCTGAATGACGCCATCAAGTACATCCGTGTGCAGGTTTTTGGGTATAAATCCGGCGCCGATGCCCTGAATCGGGTGTGGTCCAGGACTTCCGCCGGAAATGACCGGGCTCAAAGCCGGTTCAACGGCAAACACCTTAAGGTTTGGAAATTGGGATTTGAGAACTTCGGCAACGGCAGTGATGTGTCCGCCGGTTCCCACGCCGGTAATCAGGTAATCGATGCCTTCCGGAAAATCTTCTAAAATTTCACGGGTGGTTGTAGCCTTGTGTACAGCAATATTGGCTTCATTTTCAAACTGTTGCGGCATCCAGGCATTCGGTATTTCACGCACCAGGTCGCCGGCGCGTTCAATGGCGCCTTTCATGCCTTTTTCACGCGGAGTAAGGTCGAAACGTGCGCCGTAGGCAGCCATCAGGCGGCGGCGCTCCACCGACATACTTTCGGGCATCACCAGGATCAATGGGTACCCTTTGACGGCTGCCACCATGGCCAAACCAATGCCGGTGTTTCCGCTGGTGGGCTCGATGATGATGCTGCCGGGCCTGAGTTCGCCACGGCGTTCCGCTTCTTCAATCATTGCAAGGGCGATGCGGTCCTTGATGCTGCCCCCCGGATTGGCACGTTCAAGTTTGATCCATACTTCGTGGCTTTTTCCAAAAAGCTTGTTGATGCGAAGGTGCGGCGTGTTGCCGATGGAATCGAGAATGCTGTTGATTTTCATAATTATATGGTGTTTTAAGTCTGAGTTATTGTTTTTATTAAATAACAAAGTTGATCGGTTCCTCAAATGGCTTTGTGCGCACCTTCACCTGAGGTTGATGCAACACGACCGAATACGGAGGCACACTTGCCGTGAGCCACGTATTGCCGCCGATGACGGAGCTGTGCCCCACCACCGTTTCTCCGCCCAGGATGGTGCTGTTGGCGTAGATGATGCAATTGTCTTCAATGGTGGGATGGCGTTTCACGTCGGCAAGCGACTTGTCCACCTGCAAGGCGCCAAGGGTGACACCCTGGTAAATTTTTACGTTGTTGCCGATGACTGCTGTAGCACCGATGACCACACCGGTACCATGATCGATAAAAAACGCAGTGCCAATGGAAGCCGCCGGGTGGATGTCGATGCCTGTATTGCCGTGGATGTATTCGGAGAACACACGGGGCAGCAGCGGCACATCGAGCTTGTACAGGCAGTGTGCGATGCGGTACACAGCGATGGCCTGAAAACCCGGGTAGGTGGCGATCACCTCCTCCAAACAAGTAGCGGCAGGGTCGAACTGCAAGATGGCTTGAGCATCTTCAAGCAACGCGTCGTGCACAGCCGGCAGCCGTCGAAAAAAAGCTTCGCTCACACGGGCCGGATCGCGGTCGGTGAGCACCGGCTGCAGCAAAAGTTCCAAATCATGTTTCAGGATGGCGTATTGCAAGCGCGCAGGTTTGGGATCAGCACATTGCACCGGAAAAAGCAGGTTGAACAATTCGTCCACCAAATGGTGGGCGGCAACTTTGGGTGGTACTTTTTTCTCCAGCCGAACCTGCTCGGCATCGAGTCGCTGAAAAAAATGTTCAAGGGTTTCTGACATGGTTCCCGTTGTTTAGAAAAATAGAGGCTGCACCTGGCGCAAAAAAAAGCACCCTTTCTCGAATACTATCGGGAAAGGGTGCTTCAAACAAGCCTTAAAGTAACAACACCGTTGATGCTTTAGCCATGCCTGCGCCAATCCCTTTCCAGAATGGAGGGACAACAGCAACAACAACATGCGGCAAAAACGTGTTTCAAAGCGTCGTTTACATTTGAATTGTACAAATATACATACCTAAACGTAAAAACGGAATGGTGGTTTCAAATTTTAGGCGATAATCTTTTGGCAACCTACCTTTGCCGTCCATTTGAACTTTAAGCAACCCATGCCCAACCAACACCACGCATTTGTATACGACGGCGTACGTACGCCCATCGGCGCTTTCGGAGGCGCCCTTTCTGCTGTTCGTGCCGATGATCTGGCAGCACATGCCATCCGCGAATTGATGCTTCGGCACCCGCTGCTCGATCCCGCCGCCATCGACGATGTATTGCTTGGTTGCGCCAACCAGGCCGGTGAAGACAACCGCAATGTAGCCCGTATGGCCCTGTTGTTGGCGGGTTTGCCATTTTCAGTTCCCGGGGAAACCGTTAACCGCCTTTGCGCCAGTGGTATGTCCGCAGTTGTGCACGCCAAAAGGGCCGTCGAATGTGGCGATGGCAGCCTGTTTATTGCCGGTGGTGTGGAACACATGACCCGGGCGCCCTACGTCATCAGCAAAAGCGCCAAACCCTTTGGTACGGACGCCAAAATGTTTGATTCCAGCTTCGGCTGGCGTTTCGTTAACCCACGCATGGAAGCCTTGTACGGCATTGATGCCATGGGTATGACCGCAGAAAACCTCGTGGCGATGTTCGGCATCAGCCGCGACGATCAGGACCTGTTTGCGATGCGCAGTCAGCTCAAAGCAGCAGCCGCGCGTGATGCGGGCCGACTGGCCGAAGAAATCGCACCTGTTTCCATCCCACAGTCCAAGGGTGACAGTGTGGTGGTGAGCCACGATGAGTTCATCAAACCCGGCACATCGCTGGAAGTTTTGGGTAAGTTGAAACCCGCATTTAAAAAAGACGGAAGTGTAACGGCCGGAAATGCTTCGGGCCTCAACGACGGCGCCGCGGCCCTGTTGGTGGGTGCGGAAAACGTTTTGCCGTCGGCGCCGATTGCCCGCATCGTCGGCTCTGCAGTAGCCGGTGTAGAGCCGCGCATCATGGGTATCGGTCCTGTGGAAGCCACACGCAAAGTGCTGGCACATACCGGATTAACCATCGATCAAATGGATGTGATCGAAATCAACGAAGCTTTTGCGGCACAGGTTTTGGCCTGTACGCGTCAGTTCGGCCTGTCCGATGATGATCCGCGCATCAATCCCAACGGTGGCGCCATTGCACTCGGACACCCGCTGGGCATGTCGGGCGCACGCATCGTACTTGCTGCGGCACGGGAATTGCAGCGGCGCAACGGACGTTATGCCTTGTGCACCATGTGTATCGGTGTAGGCCAGGGTTACGCCCTGATTTTGGAAAAAGTATAGGAAATTACTGAATGGTTTCCGATGGCGTTTCGCCGGGAATTGCAGAACCGTCTTTGGAAGTGCGTTTCAGGTGCATTTCGAATTGCATACCGCGCAACTCAAGTACCAGGATCAGATCCGAATCGGTAAGTTTTTGAATCGTGTATTTGATGGGCATCGGACCGCTCTGAATGATTTCGTTTTTATCCAGGGTAAAATCCATCGCTTCCTCGTTGGCGCCCAAAGGCAGGTTGGTTTGCATTTTACCTTGCTCTTCAAAACGAAAATAAGTTCCAGCCAGGGTCTCAGTTTCTTTGGCATTGCGGAAACCGCGTACAAGTTCCCAACGGCCGGTCAGCATTGCTTGTTGTTTTGTTTTTTCGTCCTCACATCCTGTGCTCAAGGCCAAAATGCATATACAAAAACTACATACGGTAAGAAGGAGGGTGCTCAAACGCATGGCAGAGTAAAGTTTGGTTGGTATTGGGATGCTGAGAACCTGATTATTTCATATCTACAAAGCCGAAACCCAGGTGTGGAAACTCACCGAAACCTGCAAAATAGCAGAACTCCATCATGGGAACGGGCATACTAACTTCAAATTCGTAGACAAAACCACGAAGTTGCGAGATGCCGTCCGGATTGGGTTTCAGGTGAATAAGCCTCGATTTGGCTTGTCCCTGCAAACGGTAATTCATGGGAAAAGCTGGATCAATCAGTTTCATGGTTGCCAGAGACTTGTACTGCACGGCTGATTTGAACCGGCGGACAAGGTGGCTGAAAAAACTGATGTCGTAAGTTTCACTGTCTGGCAAAAGGTATTGATTTGCCGACTTGACTTCTTCCACCGACGTGATGGAAATGGGTGAAATGGCTTTGAACTGCATGGTGTCTTTGAACTGCGGCCTTGGCATGATTTGCCAGTGCTTAACTTCAAATTGTGCAGGTTTGCCTTCGAGGGTACCAAGGCTGAGCGGTACCTGACGAAACAGGTGAACCACCTGCTGTTCAAAGGCAGGATCGAGGTAAATGGAGATGTTCAGTTTAACCTGGTTTCCTAAAAGCTTAAATTCCTGTTTCACCTGGTCCATTTCATAAGGGTAAATGGCAAGTGGACTAAAAGTAAACAGCTTGTAGTTTTTGGAGCTCAGATCAAAACCTTGTTGCTGAACCCAGGTTGACAATTCGGCGCCCGCTTTGGAAAGTACATTGAAGATCCATTGCGAAATTTCCGATTGATAGTTAATTGGAATAATGGTGCCTTTCTGGCATGAAAGGCTGAATTGGATGCGCATACAAATGGATTGTGATTAAAAAGCAGATTAAACTTTTCCCAAAACATCATTTGGTGGAGTTTTTCGGGCCGAAAAGTACGCAACAATTGCTTTTCACCAAGAATTAATTTTCAAATCAGCGTATAAGACTAACATCGCCTTCCAAAATTTTTTCCGAACCATCGGAAAATGCTACAACAGCATACCAGGCATAAACTCCAATGGGGGCTTTTTTACCCCGAAAAGTGCCGTTCCAACCCGCCAAATCGTTGTTTATGGGCAAATTTTCGCGTTGAAAGCAAATTTCCCCCCAGCGGTCGGCTACCGTAAACGATTTAACCTGAGCAATACTTTCGTCGCCGTAAAAAGTAAAATAATCGTTTATGCCATCGTCGTTGGGTGAAAAAATATTGGGCACGTACCAGTTTTGTGGTATGTTTTCCTGCTCAGGGATGCTGTCGGTACGCAGACAAACCACCCAAAAGTCATTCAACCCCAGGTTGTTTTCAGATTTTTCAAACCCTGCATTGCTGTCCGAATGCCCCCCGGCAAGGATACTTCCATCGGGCAAAAGTGCAAGTTTGGTGAGGGCGTCGTTTCCGGTTCCGGCAATGCTTTGTTGCCATAAGGTGTTCCCAAGTTCGTCGAGACAAACAAACCAATAATCGTATCCTCCGCGCAGATCGGAAGTTTTGTTGCCGGATGTTCCTGAATCTGATGTCCCGCCCAACAGCAACTTGCCTCCATCGATTTCGATCACGAAATAAAGATCGTCAAGCCCTGAACCGCCAAAACTCCATTCGCGTATTTTTTGTCCTCCCCCATCAAGCTCAAGCAACCAGTAATCGCCCGGCCCTCCGTAAAAAGCGCTTGTTTTGCCATTGGAACCTTGCGGCGACGAGGAACGGCCACCAAGGAAAATCCGGTTTCCAGACAAAGTGAGGGCATAGGCAAATTCTTCTTCACTGCCTCCAAACCGGTTTTGCCAAAGAATTTGCCTGGAATTGGGATTGAATTTCATGATCCAGAAATCCAGGCCTCCTCCGGCAGGCTGGTTGCCCACTTCACCACTGCCCGGTGTGGAAAATGTGCCCCCGGAAAGGTAAACATTGCCGTCGGGCGCCCATTCCAGATCGTGAATTTGGTCGTAATTGTCTCCACCGATCGTTTCATCCCATACTTTATTGCCCTGAGCATCGAGGCGAATGATCCAGAAATCCTGTCCTCCCCGACTGTTTGCTGTTTTGTCCGTACTGGCATCCGACCAAGAATGGCAACCGAGCAGGTAACCGCCACCGGGGATTTCGCGGATGGCAAAAAGTTCGTCGCGGTACAAACCTCCGAATGAATTTTCCCATTCAAGGTCGCCGGAGGCGTCGAGTTTAAGCACCCACACATCCATATCGCCTTGCGAAGGTTTTGTTTTGTCGCCGCTGGCGCCGGAATAAGCGTATCCTCCGCAGATGTAGCCACCGTCGGAGGTGGGTAAAAGTTCCCACAAACGGTCATCCTGATCACCGCCGTACGTACGTGACCAGCGGACATCACCCAAAAGGCTTAATTCGTAAAGGTGGATGTTCCAGGATAAATCGGCCGGATTGCCGGCATGGGGGAACGAACGCGACGAACCGGCGGCGATGATGCCGTCGGTTATGGGGACCAACGCATTGAGCTCTTCGTAATTGCCGCCACCAAGCGTGCGGTCCCACAACACACTAAGTTGTGCCGATGCAAGGAAGGGAAAAAAGTGGCA
Source organism: Saprospiraceae bacterium (assembly GCA_020847915.1). Taxonomy (GTDB): domain Bacteria; phylum Bacteroidota; class Bacteroidia; order Chitinophagales; family Saprospiraceae; genus M3007. Next base: position 11,693 of record JADLBE010000174.1, read on the forward strand.
AGTTGCAAGTA
>JADLBE010000175.1 GCA_020847915.1 Saprospiraceae bacterium
AGCACCAAAAAACTGTCGATAGTTAAATAGCAGGCAGCAGGCAGCAGGCAGCAGGCAGCAGGCAGCAAAAAAAATACCCAATCGTTTGGTAACAAATGATTGGGTATTTTTTTTGCTGCCCGCTGCCCGCTGCCCGCTGCCCGCTGCCCGCTGCCCGCTGCCCGCTGCCCGCTGCCCGCTGCCCGCTGCCCGCTGCCCGCTGCCCGCTGCCCGCTGCCCGCTGCCTGCTGCCTGCTGCCTGCTACTTCACCGTTCCCCAAAACAACAACAACCAGCCGGCAATGAAGCAAAGCCCTCCCAGAGGTGTTATTGGTCCGGCCCAGGAAACGCTGAAGGGCAATAGGTTCCGGGTAGCCAACAAATAAAGTGATCCGGAAAAAAGCAAAATACCGGCCACAAAAAGAAAACCTGCCCATTTGAAATACGGATTACCAGGCTGTATCTGCAACAACACAGCGGCACCGAGCAACGCCAAACTGTGGTAAAAATGGTACTGTACACCCTTTTCAAAAATACCGAGTTGGTAGGCGTCAAGTTTGGGTTTGAGCCCGTGAGCGCCAAAAGCGCCGATTGCAACGGCAGCTGCACCCATAGCAGCGGCAAGGCGGATAAGTAAGATGACGTTTGCCTGAAACATGTGCTGTTTGGTTGTTTCTGAAACACAGCGAAAACCGCTGTGCAAAATTTGAAAGCGAATATTCAGAAAAATTCCCCTATTTAGCTGCTTCTAATTATTGCGGATGCAACTAAAAACCACAACGCTCAAATTTTGGATGGGCACAGGCGCCATTGTAATGCTCGCCGGAATGCTTATTTATGCCCTGTTTTTCGGAAACCTCAGGCCTCAAAGCAGCCTACCCTCCAGCATTACCTGTGCTCTGCGGATGGACAATTGGAAACAAGCGCGTTTGCTGCTCACGGGGCAAAAAAATTCGGCATGGACCGAAGTTTTTAAATCCGCCATGATTACCGGTATGCTGCGCGATTTGGATCTGGTGGAGAAATTGATGCGAAAAAACGCCGTTTACAACGCCAACTTTACCAGCAAAACACTTTTTGCCGGTTTTACGATGGAGGAAGCGGATGACCTGCACGCCCTTTTCATCCTCGAATGCCCGGATGCTCCGTCCCTGGAGGCGTGGCTCAAAACATCGGATGCGGGCATACGTGTTTTCCCTTCGCTGTATGGAAACCACACCGTTTATACCGTTCTTATGGGCAAAAACGACAAGTTTGTTTTTGCCAAACACAGAAATCTACTGCTCTTTTCACGGTTTTCTTACCGCGTTGAAGAAGCATTGGATGCGGGCAATTCGAGCCACAACTGGTGGGGTAAGCGCCGGGCAGAAATTCCAGACAGCAAGGCAGGCATCCAGTTTTTTATTCGTACGGCAAATTTTCCGGCATTGTACCACAACAAAATGGCGGCACAATGGCAATTTTTTCCAACCTGGATGGCCCGACAAATGGATTGGATCGGTGTGGCATGGGACGGGAAAAAGGTTGATTTGCTCGGTTCCTCCAAAACGCTCTCAAGCCTGTACAAAAATGGCCGGGAAGTTGCGCGGGATTCTGTTTTTGCCATACTGCCCGACAATACTGCTTTACTTGCATGGACTGGCCTGAGTGCCGGACAACAACCGCTTAAATCCTGGATCGATGGAGGCAACGCGGATTTTCGAAGGTTTGTGTCTCCGTGGCTTAAACGCGAAGCCGCCTATGTGATCACCCAACCCAATGTTCAGACCATGCATGAAGACCAGTGCCTTGTTCTTGGATTTGAAGATGAGCCTCTGGTTGCCAAAACACTTGACGCTTATGGTAAAACCAGAGGTTTGGTCAGAAAGCGGACCTACAACACCTTCGATGTTTGGGAGTTTTTACACAACGATTTTTTGCATTCGCTGCTGGGAGACAACATCGACGCCTTTCGCAATCCTGTAGTTTGTATGCTGGGAAAATATGTGGTCGTAGCGCCTTCTGTGTCTACACTTGAAGTTTGGGTGGATAAATACGTCATCAACCAAACAATGGCCGGCAATACGGACTACCTTCAACTCAGGCAAAACCTTGCAGCCAACAGCCATGGTATGGTGCTTTTTGATGCTGCAGTTCTACCCATGATGCTGCAAAATATGATGAAACAGCCCGCTGCCAAAACCACAGACATCGCTGCATTCGGCAAATTGGGCCTATTGTCGGTGGATGTTACTTCCGCAGCCGGAAACCGCATCATTTTTTCGCCCGTTTTGCAAAAAACAGGGGCATCGCAGGAAAGAGAAGCAAGCATCCTGTGGAAAACGGCATTGAAAGCGCCTGCACGGAGCGCCCCCGGAGCAACAGGACTTGAGGGACAGGATAAATTCATTTTTGTACAGGACCAACGCAACGAAATGTATTGCATGGATCAGGGTGGTAACATCCGCTGGCGCAGACAGTTTTCCGGTCCGGTTTTATCCGAAGTAAAAGCCATAGATTTTTACAACAACCAAAACGCCTGCTTTCTTTTCAACACAGCCGAGCAAATCTGGATTGTTGATGAAAAAGGCGCAGACATCGAGGGGTATCCACTGAAACTGCAATCGTCGGCAACGAACGGTGTGCTCGTTACAGATTTTGACGCCAGCAAAAAATACCACTTTTTTGTCGCCTGCGACAACGGAAACCTCTACGGGTACGACCAGTATGGCAGACCGCTTCCGGGATGGAACCCCAAGTCCGGCGTCGGCGACATTCAAACACAGATGCAGCATTTTGTACATCAAAACAAAGATTACCTGGTCGTTTTGAGTACCCATGGCAAACTCAGTGTTTTTGCGCGCAACGGCGCCACCCGTTTCCCTCCCGTTCAACTTGAAGGCACTTTTAAGTCTGCGCCCCAATGCGATGCCCACCCATCTGTACCGCGCATTACATGCGCAAACACCGCTGGAAATGTTGTGGTTGTAAACCTCGAAGGCAAACAATTCGACATCCTCAAAACATCCATAAGCGCAGGAATGGGTCCCTATTTTGTTTTTACACAACTGCAGGGTGATGCACGGTTTGATTATGCAGCGTACAACGGGAAACAACTGACCATCAAAGGTTATGATGGCAAAACACTCAAAACGTGGTCGTCCCAAAACCTGGTTGACGGCGGTGATGTGTTGTTCGATGCCGGATCAAGTGCTCAGCTCGGCATTTTATCCAGTAAAAAAAGAAAAATATGGCTGGTCAATGGCCAGGGGAAAATCCATCACGATTTTCCCCTGGCAGGAAGTACGGCATTTACGCTGGCACCATTAAGATCCGGAGATAAAAAACCGGTGCTGCTGGTGGGCAATGGCGCCAGCGTATATGCTTACCTGGTAAAGTGATTCATCAACGGACAACTGTAAGGTCGCCCGTAAACACTTCACTTGTGCCATCAAAGTATTCTACTTCCACGACATATACATACACGCCGGGCATCACCAATTTGCCCCTTGTGTAGCCATCCCAACCCTGGGAAACATCGTTGGGCGGCATGCCCAATTTTTCAAAAAGCAATTCACCCCAGCGGTCGTAGATGCGCATGCTTCTTAACAAAACTACTTGTTGCCCGCCAAATACCGTAAACTGGTCGTTGGAACCATCATCGTTGGGACTAAACACATTGGGCACGAATACACGGTCGACGCGTTCGACATTGATCTGAAGGGCGTCGGAGGCCGTACATCCTGCCAGGTCGCGAACCATGAATTCATATACGGTTGTATTCACCGGATTCGCTTCGGTCACCAAAGCATCGGGTGTGGCCAGGTTGGTGGTTGGCGTCCAGTAGAATGTGTCGATGGAGGTTGAGTTTACGAATGCTTCGATGGTTGTTGAAGCTCCGTATTCAATCGTTTGATCTTGTCCAACATCTACAATCAGCGGTGAAGCCGGTACAATGTTTAATTTCAGGGTATTTTCACAACCATTGGCATCAGTAAACAACAAATCGTAATCGCCGTCTTTAAGGTTGTTGATCAGGTATGGGAATGTCGTAATCACACCCATATCATTGCCGTTCATGTTTACGGTGATGGGCAAAAGGGCCCCTTCAACGGTTATGATTTGTATTGTCCCGGTGGATTCGCCGGCACAAACCGGCGGGGTGGTAAGGTATTCCGGTCTGAGTGCCGTTGGCTCGGTAAGTTCAAAAGAAAGCTCTTTGGGACAACCAGCTGCGTCGGTAACCGTCACGCCGTACATACCAGCGGAGAGGTTTTCCAAACTTGTTCCACCGCCTCCCTGGCTCCATTGAATTTGAACAGGCGGCTGTCCACCGTTAATGGCAAGCTGGATGGACCCGTTGTTATCCCCGTTGCATCCCACGTTGAACCCATTGTAGTCCGATAAAGTAGCTCCCACCGAAAGATCGGAAACCGAAACGGTGACAGCAGGGCCAATGCTTCCCGGACAAGGGTTGCCATAAGCCGTGAAAGCAGTGATGCTGTACGTGGTATTTACACCGGGAGCAAAAGCTACTTCTGCACCATGCGTAATGCTGTCAAAAACAAACATGTTTAGTCCATCGGAAACAATGACCAGGTAGTAGTCTGCACCGGTGAGTTGCATGGTCAGTCGAGCAGAGTCACCCGGACAAATGCCCTGGTCAGCCGGAGTCAGTCCGGCAGAAGCAGGTTCAATAATTTCAATATTTCCGATTCCATTAACCGTTCCTGCACACATTGCATCCTGTACAGATACAAGGGTGTAGGTTTGAGCGGCCTGTACATTGCTCACGATGATGGTAAAGGTATTTTGAGGAACAGTGAGGGCAGGTTGGGTGTTGCCATTTACGGCATACACCAACTGATAGGGTGGTGTACCTGTAAATACAATGGGAAAAACAGCGTTGCTGCCCTGGCACAACATGGTGTCAAAATTGATGGCAGCAGTTGGAGAGGGCGCTACAACAACCTGTGCGTTTCCACCAACCGTTCCGCTGCAGCCGTTGGCATCTGACAAGGAAACCAGCGTATAAACCGTGGTCGGGGCTGTAGGTGAAACAGTGAAGCTGAAAGGGTTTAGGCTTGTATTGATTGTTTGTGATGAGCTGCCGTCACTTATTTCAAATACATACGGCGCTGCTCCACCACTGAATTGAACGGTAAGGTCGGTTGATTCGCCCGAACAAACGGTTGCATTGCCTGAAAGTATTGCGGTGGGAGGTGCAAACCAAAGAACTTCAACGGCCGCAGAAATGGACAAACAGAGGTCATCCGGATCAACACCGACGCCCACTGCGTTGCCAGCCATGGCCACCACGTAATACGTTTGACCGGGAACCATGTTACCCGGGTTGAAGCTGAACACGGGTGTTGTCGACTGTTGCAAAATGGTCCATGTTCCCGGGTTGGGGGTAGAAACCAACAAATAAACCAGGGCATCATCGAAGTCCAGAACAACACCCGATGACGCTGGCAATGCAGCGAAATCTTCAAGGCAAACTTCCAGGGAAGGACTGTTGATGGTTCCTGCCGATGTGGTGCAATTACAAACTGCCACACCGCTTGCATCGTCCTGGCCGCATTGCCACATGTCCGTCAAAACAACACTGAAAGGATCTGTAACGGGCAAGGGTGAGGACTGGAATAGGCCGGTAACAGGATCATACGTGCCAGCAATGCCACTTACGATCGCAGTTGCCTGATCGCCAGCCACCACGTTGAAAGAAAGGGTATAATTTTGACCGGCTACATCGCACGTTACCTGAAGGTTACCGATCTGCGGTGTTGGATGTACAGTAACGGTGGCTTGTCCACTTACGGTACCGGTACAATGTTGATCCTGTACGGAAGTCAGTACAAAGGTGGAGGTTTGCTGCAGCGTAGCAATGATGTTGAAGCTGTTCTGATTGGAGGTTACTGAAACAGGCGATCCGTTGTTCGTATAGGTCAGGGAATAAGGTGCCTGACCGGTAAAAGTTACATTCAGCAACTGTGGTTCGTTTGGACAAACATCAAACATGCCGCTCAGTGTCGCGGTGGGTGCAAGTACCCATTGAACCGGTCCGCCCGCTGCGATGGAAAGGCACGGATCGTTGAGGTTCACCGATCCGGAACCATCGTTGTTGCCAACAACCGGAGAAACATAATAGGTTGTACCAATCAATGTTACACCAGGAATAAAATCAAATTGTGGTGTTGATCCAACAGCAAGCACCGTACCAAGGATATTTCCTGAGCCGGTATGCAGTATGAATTGCAACGTGTCATCGGTGTCGAGTACGCCGTCATTGTTGTACAAACCAGCGACAGGCAGGCCCGAACATGCAGTTTGCAAAACCGGTGACATGGTACCGGCTGAGGATGTGCAATTGCAAACAGAAGCGCCTGTAAGCGGCACCTGTCCGCAACCATTGGCATCGCTCACCGTAATGCTGAAAGGTAAGGCCTGCGCAATGGGATCACTCACAAAGTGGTTTGATCCATCGATGGTTCCCGTTAATCCTGTAACTGTAAATGGCGCTTGCCCCTGCAAGTCAAATTCTACGGTGTACGTGGTGTTGGTGTTGTTACATACCAGGTTTACATTGAGGATTTGCGGGGGATAATTGACCGTAATGGTTACGTCTCCGTTGGGTATGCCCGAGCATCCCGGCGATTCCACACTGATCAGAGCATAGGTTGTGGTTGCCGATACACTCACGGGTATGGTGTAAGGATCGTCGAATGTGCTGTCGGGCGGTTGTATCACGCCATTGATGGAATAAACGATGGTAAATGGACCTGTACCTGTAAAATCAATGGTAAGACTCGTGTCCTGTCCGTTGCAAATGGTTGCATCGCCGGTAAGTTCGGCTGTAGGCGGTGTAAAAACAAACACCCAGACACCACCGCTTGCCTGCCCCTGGCAAGTCCCGTTGGAGACGGACACAAGTTCATAAAATGTTCCGTTGGACGGATTTACCGGAATAACAACCACCGTATTGGACGTGGTTACCGGTGGTTCATCAACGTTGTCTGCAGAAATAACATACGTATAGGGTCCAGGGCCGCTGAAGGTCAGTGTAATCGTACTTCCTGTCCCCCCTGTACAGGTTACCCCGCCGCCAGTCATAACACCTGAAGCTCCCGGCAAAACCGTCACTTCTGCCTGACCTGATACCGTTCCGGAACAACCCGGAGCATCAACGGAAATAAGTGTGTACAAACTTGTTGCCGTTGGTGATACAGATAAAATGTACGGATTTGTAGACGTCGTTATTGGAGGTTGTGCAACACCATCAATGGCATACACAAAGGTGTAGGGGCCCATGCCGGTAAAATCGACCGTAAGAGGCACAGTACCTGGGCCGCAAAGCGTGGTATCGCCGCTTATGGAAGCCGTAATCGACGTAACAACCCGGGCTAAAAATTGACCGCTGAAAGTACCCGGACAGCTACCGGATCCAACGGAGTCAAGATTGTAAAGGTTGTTTCCCAGTACAGGTAAAAAATTCAAAGTATCAATGTCAAAAGTGCTGACAACCGTGTCCGGATTCGCTCCGTTTAACAGATAAATGTATGTGTAAGGACCGGGTGCGCTTGTAAATTGTACATACAATTCAATTGGTTGACCCTGACATATTGTAACGGTATCGGTGGTCAACAAGGCTTTCGGCGCCGGCAACACGGTTACCAAAGCACTTCCGGAAACGGTTGCTGTGCACCCCGAAGCGTCCAAACCAACCAGCGTTATGTTTGCCGTAGTATCCGGCGAAACACCAAAGGTGAACGGATTTGCAGCGGCATTTTGAGTCGGCTGGTTGACTCCGTTGATGGCGTAAACAAACGAAAAAGGTGGCGGAGCACCGTTTACGTTGATGCTGAGTGTGGTAGCCTGATCCCTGCAAATGGTGTTGTTTCCAGCAAGGGTCATGGTCGCGGCCGGAGCAGTTATGACGAAGACCAGGATCGATACGTTTGCGCCATCGCAATGTTCGTCGGCAAAATTCTGAAGGGTATAATTGGTGTTGATCGTTGGCGAAACGTTGATGGTAAATGGATTTTCGTCGGTATCGTAACTATCAATAATGGTTCCACCAGCCCGCAAAGTAAACGTCCAGGGGCCGTTACCTGTAAACGAAATCACAAGGTCCACGGCACTGCCTGCGCATACCGGTGTCACCGGTGCTATTTGTGCCGTAGGAGTCTCGTAAACCGTAATGGTTGTACTGGCAGTTACATTGCAGGGACCACTGGGGGTGAACGTTAGGGTAATGTCGCCCGACAATCCGGATGGATCAAAAGAATTGCCGTTAACGCCGGGTCCCGACCAGGTTCCGTTGGGAACACCGGGATCTTCGATCTGGTTGAGGTTAAAATTGTTGTCGTTTTCACAAACCGCCGCAGTTAGCAGTGTTGGTTCCGGACAGGGAACATCAAAAGGCAGGTAGGGGGTAAATGTTTGCGAACATCCAATTGGCAAAGGATCGATGATACCGACGATATAGTAGGGACCACCGTTGCACATGTCCTGAGTGATGGTTATGTCAAAAGGAGGAATTACAATGGGCGGATTTCCACCGCCACCACCGCCGCCGCCGCCGGGAATCGGAGGAAAACCACAACCGGCGTGTCCGTACAAGGACGGGAACCCAAAATCGGTTACAAAGGCACCATTGCCGCCTGTCAGGGAACCGACATTGTAAGTGGTGTTCCAGGAACAGCCACAGGAAAGTGCAAAAGTTGTGGAGCAACTACCACCACCGCCACCATTGGTGAATGCACCGCTGGTGCGTGCACATCCGTTTTGCATGACGTAGATAACGGGAGCCAGTGGACACAAACTACCGAAGTTGTAGTTGTAGTCAAGTTCAGAACTGGTAAACACGATAACAGCTACACCGGCCGGAACGGCATCGCCGGGACCGGCGCCTACCACTGTAGCGCCGGGACAAAGCGTTTGAATGCTTGCAAGGGCGCCACTGGAAGGGAACTGCCAACCACAACCCGTACCGATGTCGTCGTTGCCAGAGCCACCGTTGTTTGCCGCGTCAATATCAAGCGAGGCATCATCTACGTAAAATCCACTGCCTGAAAACACAGCAAGGTATTCGTTGTTTTCTTCCGTGCCGCAGGCATCAACAAATATGGCTCCAATGATGGGACAATCACCGCATGAGTTGGGTGGCACAGGCTCAATTTCAGCACATCCAAGCAAAATCCCTTCGTTGTTGTAAGGATTAAAATTGTTGGTCGTGCCGTAAAACCAGTTTACACAAACACCAGGCTGAAGTCCCGTCCCGGTCGCATTGACGGTTAGCACATCACCCGGACAAACGTCGCAAGGTGTGGTGCCGGGTGTACAGTCGGGGGAGGTTAAGGTGGCACCTGTTAGGGTGGGGCATTGAGCATTGAGCTCGGTGCCCTTTAAAAAACCAAGGCTGAGCAACGAAAATGTTGCCCATACAAAAGGCGAGTTAAAATGCATCACGTGATGTAAGCAATGAAAAAAAACAGACATGGATAAGGATTAGACGATGTTCGGGATACGCATCCGTTGAAGCAACGGAGTAGGGATTAAAGCAGTTCACAAACACACATGCGTTTGGCCGCGTAAAGGTAAATCAAATTGTAAGATACGGGCCCGCTTCATTTCGCTGTGCAAGATTCTGCCAAATATTTCCATTAGGTTTGCATCCTTTATTGCTGGTACATGTACAAGGAAATTTTACACCAAACCGAACAACGGAAAGCGCTGCTTATCGCGGTTTCCAAAACCCACCCCGTCGACAGTATTCTGAAGCTGTACAACCAGGGCCAACGGCATTTTGGAGAAAACAGGGTTCAGGAAATGCTCGAAAAACACGAGTCGTTGCCCCAAGACATCCAATGGCACCTTATTGGCCACCTCCAAACCAACAAGGTTAAACTTATTGCTCCTTTTGTGGCTATGATCCATTCAGTCGACAGCCTTCGCCTGCTGGAAGAAATCAACAAACAGGCGGTTAAAAACAACCGTTCCATCGATTGCCTGTTGCAGTTTCACATAGCCCTGGAAGAAAGTAAATTTGGGCTGACCGAAGCAGAGGCCATTGAATTGCTCGAAAGCCCGTTGTTTACATCGTTGCGCAACATCAGAATGTGTGGCGTCATGGGTATGGCAACTTATACAGATGACCAGGAGCATGTTCGAAATGAGTTCAAACACCTGCGGGGCCTTTTTGAATCGTTGAAGACCAGGTTTTTTTCCGACAAACCATATTTTAAAGAAATTTCGATGGGCATGTCGGGCGACTGGCAAATTGCGCTTGAAGAAGGCAGCACCATGCTGCGTGTCGGAAGTTTGTTATTTGGCAGCCGTAGCTGAGTATGGCAGCCGATTTTTTTTTCCAGCAATTTGCCATCCAACAAGAGGGCGCTGTTCATCCGATGGGTACGGACAGTGTTTTGCTCGGCGCATGGTCGCCGGTGGACAAAGCCCGTCGTATCCTGGATATTGGAACTGGAACCGGTATTGTGGCCCTTATGTTGGCCCAACGCAATACTGCTGCACAGATAGTTGCTGTGGAGCTTGATGAAATTACGGCAAATTGCGCCCGCAAAAACATCCTCAGATCTCCGTGGCCCGATCGTATTCGTGTAGTTCAATCAAGCATACAACAATACGCTTATGCTGCGCCGTCACAACATGACCTCATCGTGTCCAATCCGCCTTTTTTCAGCGAAACTTCCCTTGCGCACGACGTGCGAAGGCGGCAGGGTAGGCATCAGTCGTTTTTACGACCTGGTGAACTGATAGAAGCTGTGTTGCAGCTGCTTACTCCTGACGGGAAATTTTGTGTGGTGCTGCCAATTCGGGAAGCCGCACTTTTCCAGGAATTGGCAGTGTTTCAGCGTTTGTATGTCACAGGCGAACGGAAGGTGTTCAGCAGGCCGGGGAAACCCATGGAAAGGATTCTGCTGCAGCTTGAACGTTCACCCCACCATTTTGAACGCCAACTACCTTTGTACATCTATCAATCGGAAGAAATGCCTTCCGAAGATTTCAGGACGCTTACAGGAGCGTTTTACAAGTCGTTTTAAAAAATATGAGTCATCCCAGGAAATGGAATGACTCATGCTTGTGGAAGGGATGGTTTGTTTTCCGGTTTTAAGATTGTGCTTTAACCGTATCCAGGATCTGCAAAGCACGGTTCAAAATGGTAGGGTCTTCCAAATGTACGATGCCGCCGCCTGGCCCTGGTTCGCGATGCCACTCCACGATTTGTCCGTCCTTAAAATTGTGGGCGCCAAAATAGTTACGAACGGTCTGTTCGTCTATGTGAAGGTCAGTGGCAATCTGGGAGATGCTTCCCGTGGGCAAGGCATGCTTGATGCGGCGTAACTCTTCGAAAGTAATGTTCATAACCCTATGTTTTTGGTGAACGATCATTTATTTGGGACAACCCGACAGGGCCCCATAAAAGTTCTACAAGGTAAGAAATTCGCCAAAGATTCGAAGCAAAGTTTCATTGATTTTTTTTCAAAAAATCACCTGCTAAAACCGCATTCAAATTTGCAAAATTTTTCCAACAGGTTGAAAAGCGTCACCTATTTTTATTTTGAAAACCCTTACAATAAAACGCCAAAGTAAAATAATATATCTTTGCGTGGCATCAACCGGTCATCCCCACACCGCATGTATTTACACATCGTTTCCTTCGATATCCCTTATCCGGCCAACTATGGCGGTGTCATTGTCATCTTCAACCAGATCAAAGCACTGCATGCACAAGGCGTTCGTGTAATCCTTCATTGTTTCCAATACGGAGGCCGTCAGAAACAGACCGAACTCGAACGGTATTGTCATGCCGTCTATTATTATCCCAGGAGCAGGAACCTCCTGTTCCAGTTCAGCTTGTTGCCTTTCATCATGCGCACGCGTTTGAACAAACAATTGCTGAACACACTTCGGCTCGACGATCATCCCATCCTTTTTGAAGGCATGCATACGGCTGCACTTGTCTGGAACAAACGTCTGCGCGGCCGGCAGAAAATTGTGCGCATGCACAATGTGGAATGGAAATACTACGAAAGCTTGTCCGAACTTTCCGATGATTGGCTGGAAAAACTGTATTTCTTCATTGAAAGCCTGAAACTTCAACGCATCGAACCCAAAGTGGTGCTTCATGCCGATGAAATCCTGACCCTTTCTGCCAATGATCAGAAGTATTACAGTGCATTAAAATCCAACACACATTACATTCCGGCGTTTCACCCCAATGAAAAGGTGGAAAACTTGCCAGGCCGTGGCGATTATGTGCTTTTTCATGGCAAATTAAGTGTTGCCGACAATGAAAAAGCCGCCGTTTGGCTGATCAGGGAGGTGTTTAAAAATGTTGAAATGCCCTTCGTTGTTGCGGGCATGGAGCCATCGGAACGCCTGATGGAGGAAGCTGCCCGGCACGATAACGTAACCCTGGTGGAAAATCCGGATGAGAACCAAATGAACGAACTCATACGCAATGCACACATCAACCTGCTCATTTCGTTTCAAAATGCAGGCATCAAACTCAAACTCATCAATGCCTTGTTCAGGGGCAGGTTTTGCATCGTTAACGACGTTATGGTGGATGGAACAGGGCTAAAAGGACTTTGTTACGTGCGCAATACCGCAACAGCCATACGCCAAACAATAGAAGCTCTCGGCAATGCATCGTTTGAAACCAGTAGGGTAGACGAAAGGAAGTCTCTCCTGGAATCCGAATTTTCAAACCCGGAAAACGCACGGAAACTCATTAGTCTGGTTAGATTTAACGAACAGGCAACCATCACCACCGGACCAGGGTAGGGGAGTAACAAGCTTTCATTTTTATTTGAAAGTTTTGAACTTAGCCGCCAAACTTTGGTTTACTCTACAACACAATTTCAGCATTCAAATACAAGCCATGAGGGGCAAAGAACAACTCAACATCCTGCTCGAAAACCCGTCGCTAAGCGCCGAAGAACGTAAGATCACTGAAAAAGTGCTCAACGGCGTGCGGATTACCCCGGAAGAAGGTCTTTTTCTTTACGAACACGGAACCCTGGGCTACCTGGGCGCCCTCGCCAATTACGTTCGTGAACATAAAAACGGCGATAACACGTATTTCAACCGCAATTTCCACATCGAACCCACCAACCTGTGTGTGTATGATTGCAAATTTTGTTCGTATTCCCGTTTGATCAAACAACGCGCCGACTCCGATGCCTGGACCTTCAGCATGGATGAAATGTTCGACATCGTTAAAAAATACGACGGACAACCGGTGACCGAAGTACACATCGTGGGTGGCGTTTTGCCCCAGTATGATTTGCCCTTTTATCAGGAACTTTTTCAAAAAATAAAAAACCACAGACCGGAACTGCACATCAAAGCACTTACGCCCGTGGAATACCATTACATTTTTAAAAAGGCTAAGGTCAGCTACGAAGAAGGGATGCAATTGATTGCCGATGCCGGCGTGGGCAGCATGCCTGGCGGTGGCGCCGAAATATTCGATCCGGAAATCCGCGAACAGATTGCCGCCGATAAGTGTACCGGCGAACAATGGCTGCGCATCCACGAAATTTGGCACGAACTGGGCAAACGTTCGAATGCAACCATACTTTACGGCCACATCGAACATTTCCGCCACCGCATCGACCACATGGAACAATTGCGCCAGCTTCAGGACAAAACAGGTGGCTTCCAGACCTTTATACCGCTGAAATTTCGGAACCAGGACAACCAAATGAGCCACCTTCCCGAAAGTACCACTGTTGAAGACCTGCGCAACTATGCCATCAGCCGCATCTACCTCGACAACTTCGACCACGTTAAAGCCTATTGGCCGATGATCGGCAGGCAGGTAGCCCAAATGTCCTTGTCTTTTGGCGTGGACGACATCGACGGCACCATTGACGATACCACCAAAATTTACTCCATGGCAGGTTCGGAGGAACAAAATCCCTCCCTGACCACCGCCCAACTGGTCGACCTCATCCGACGCAGCGGCCGGAAACCCATCGAAAGAGATACTTTGTACAACATCCTGCACGACTTTACCGATACCGTTTTTGAGGAAGATACCCAGTACCGGGGGTACTACGACCTGCCCGTTGTTCAAAACTGATCGCCAACCCACCAAACGCCATGGCTTCTAAAATACGCATGTCGGCAGTAAGCTACCTCAACACCAAACCGTTCATTTACGGTTTGTATAGAAGTACTTTGTCCGACAAGATTGAATTGAGTCTGGACATACCTTCGGAATGTGCGCGCAAACTCGCATCCGGCGAAACAGACCTCGCTTTAACACCAGTTGCCATCATACCTTCTTTGCCACAGGGTTACATCGTATCCGATTATTGCATCGGTGCGACCGGTGAAGTAAAAACCGTTTGCCTGTTTTCCGAAAGACCTCTGGGTGAAATCAAAAGGATCTTCCTGGATTTTCATTCACGCACCTCTGTTGAGCTTACCCAATTGCTTTGCAGGGAATACTGGAACATTACGCCGGAGTTTATTCCCGCAACCGAAGGTTACGAAAAACGTATTGGGGGTTCCACCGCTGGCCTGATTATCGGCGACCGTACCATTGGCAAACACGACGATTTTCCCTATGTGTACGACCTTGGTGAAGCCTGGACACACTGGACGGGCAAACCTTTTGTTTTTGCTGCTTGGATAAGTACCCGTCCGCTGGACCCCGAATTTGTACGTGATTTTAATCTGGCACTGGAACAGGGTATTGACCACATTCCGGAGTTGTGCAATATTTTACCCAACATTGCCGGGTTCAGCCTGGAGGACTATTTCCAAAACAACATCAGTTACATGCTTGATGATGCCAAATGGGAAGGCCTGAACCTGTTTTTGCAACACCTCGGCAGTACAACGAAAATAACACGCCTCACCCGACAAGAGGTTTTACCCGAATGACCATTGTCCGCATGCCGTCATTTTGACTCGCAAGCAGCATTTTTGAAAACCATCGGGGCCTTTTTTGCGTTTCTACTGGCAAATGATGACACCTATGCGATTTTACCTTGTTTTGTCCCTGATCGCTTTCGGAACTATTTCCTGTCAAACCGCGCCCACACCCGGCGTTGAAACCCAAACCGCCATGTCTGTGAATACATCCGGCACCACACCTGCTACCGCCAATCCTGTTGATCCCAATGCTCCTACAGAAGTTGCAACCCTTGGTGGCGGCTGCTTCTGGTGCGTGGAAGCTGTATACCAGGAGTTGCAGGGCGTTCAAAAGGTTGTTAGCGGTTACATGGGTGGCCATGTCGACAATCCGACCTACCGCGAGGTGTGCAGCGGACTCACCGGCCATGCTGAAGTCATTCAGCTTACATTCGATCCAGCCCAGGTAAGTTACCGCGAGATCCTGGAGATCTTTTTTACCGTACACGACCCAACCACGCTCAACCGGCAGGGCAACGATACCGGTACACAATACCGTTCGGTTATATATTACCACTCGGAAGAACAACGCCTCATCGCTGAGGATGTGACGAAAAACATTGCACCCGAACTTTGGGACGATCCTATCGTCACGGAGATTTCCGCTGCTGAAAAATTGTATGTGGCCGAAAAATACCACCAGAATTACTACAAAGACAATCCGAACGAAGGATACTGCGCCTACATCATTGCTCCCAAACTGAAAAAATTCAGGGAGAAATACAGCAACAAGCTCAAACAATAGCTTTTAAAAAGGCTACTTTTGCATCAAATTACGAAAAGGGATGATCGCTACCGACAAACAACACTTGCTTGCACGTATAGAAGAGGCACTCAGCACCGTCAGACCGCACCTCCGTATCGACGGCGGTGATGTCGAATTGGTGGATGTGACCGACGATATGCACGTTAAAATACGTTGGACAGGCATGTGCGAGTCGTGCTCCATGTCAGCCATGACCCTGCGCGCAGGCATCTCTGAGGCTATTCGGGGTAAAATCCCGGAAATTGTGGGTGTAGAAGCCGTAAACGGCATTTAACCATCCTTGCCACTTGCCACTACTTTTCACCATCGTATCCGGGCTTGAATTTTCCAATACCTGCTTGCCCCCGTAGTTCCACTGTCCGTAACAACTTTTCTTTGTACCGTTTCTTCAAACCTTGCTTCCAGGCGCAACCATACGTTGACCCTCCAGGATAGGTTGAGGAAATAACGTGTACCCTGGCCAAAAAAGGCGGGTATGGATACTGCCGAAAAAAGGTCGTTTTCATAAGCAAAAACGCGCGTATCGAAACTTTCGGTATCAAACAGGCAAAACCGGATAGCCCCGCTTATGGGTGCTCCAAGCGGTTTTACCACGGCTTCCTGATAGGCCAAAAAACCACGCGCCGTTGCTTGCCTGCCGGTCTGGTACCACGTCCATTCCACCCTCGATCGAAACTCTACAGCCCTGCTGACACGGTACACAGCGTGTAAACGAAGCCGTGATTTGTTGTTGTTAACCAACTCTTTTACTCCGTCATCATTTCCGTCCAATTGTTTTTGCTCCAACTGCCAAAGCAAATAGGTCGAAAAGGTTTTCCCCTTCAACCATTGGAGGCGTAGCAGGTACTCATAGCCACTCGAAGGGCTGCTGACCCCATACCGCAACCATGGATGCCGCCAAAGATCCGCATAGGCATTGATAACCCAACTCCGCGCAAAACGCAGGTCTCCACCCAGGTAAACACCTTTTTCGTTGGCAGCGCCATTGATTTCCGCTACCGGAGCGGCATACAAAGCCTGGTAATGGCGGGGCAAGCTGCGTTGGTACAAGGCAAGGTTCAAACGGCGGTCCAGCGACAACAGTATGCCATTCACAGAGGCCACGGCGCCATTGTCACTTCGGGAGGTTTCGCCAAACAAAACCATGTTTCGCACCGACCACTGGTAATCGATGCTGAGTCCCCAGAGTTGTTTTCCACTGAAGGTAAAACTGCGGTAAACCTCTTGTGAACGCTGCCATGGTTTGTCATACCCTAAGTACAGGGTGTTTAAACCCACCTGTCCGTGTTTCCAAATACGGGATACGGAGAGTCCGCCCAAACTTTCCTTCAATGCCTTTTCATCGGCCGTTTCCGATGGGGTACGGTGCAACCCGGCCGTTTGTAAAGCGGAGAAGGCCAGTTCAGGCCGCTCGAGTCCCAACAAGGTATCGTTAAGGACGATCACATTGGCATCCCTTCGGCGCCGGGAGGCGAGCGCAGTCAGTTCCCAATGGTTGCCCAGTACAACCGTAATGGCGCCGCCCCGGAGAAAATACACCTCCCCAAAAGCGTTGTAGCTGCTGATTTTTCGGCCACCCCGTACCAGTCCCATGGTTTCGGCAGATTTTCCGGGAGCGAATCCGGTTTGCAAAAGCAACCCTTGTCCGAATCGTGCGGTAAAATCGCCGAGGGCAAACGAAGTTATCCATCGATTGGGGTTTTGACCGCCGAGATGACCACTGTAAAAATCAAAACCCTGAGGATTGCTTTTGGCGAAAAAAGCCTCGCCCGGGTCCTTTTCAGCTGTAAACCCAAAACGCAGTCGGCGGTCGAACTGGTGTGTAAAACGTACGGCCATGGCGTTGGGGCCGCCTTCAGCACCGGAAGGGTAGGGCACTGGGGATGCCCGCCCCCAGCGCATCATCAGATCATTGTCGCCTTCCCTGAACCCCTGTCGCCAGGGTGTTACGCGGTTGTTCAGGCCGGAACCAGGAACCCGGGCAACTTGCAACAACAGTCGAACATCGGATAGGTCCCACCCGGGAATGGCCTGAAGCTCTTCATCGGCCAAAAAAGGACCGAATGTCTCCCGGTATTGAACCAACTGTTCTACTTTTAAGGCATCAAACAAACGGAGGGCCAGCAGTTCACTGCGGGCAACCGTATTGAGGTTGAGCGGATGGTTTTGAAAATGCTCTACGTCTTCCAGCAAAGATGGAGCATCTGACTCGGCAGGAATGTCGGTTTCCCTGAAATGGTTTTCCAAAACTTCGTGTGCCGGGAGTTGTTCAACCTGTGAATAACCCTGGACAGCTGAACCAATCAAGGTCGCAAGCAGTCCAGGCCTGACGAACGTTAACAGCGTATTGTGAAAGTTTTGGAGGCAGGATTGTGTAAAAGTGGTTGTTGTTGGCATCTCATAGAGAGATCCGGAGGATTAGGTGAAAAAATGAAACAATATTCAAAAAAAAATACCGTTCATGGGGCACATGTCCTAATTTTGCAGAACACAAATTAAATCAACAAAACGTTTCAAAACATGAAAAAAACCGTAATTGGAATCTTCGCCGTGGTTGCAATGTCCTTCGCCCTGGCTTCCTGCGGCGAAAAACTGCTCACTGACACCCAGGTGCAGGAAGAAATCCAAAAGGGTTTCGACGCTGGTAAAGCTGCTGTGGAAAGCGAAATGAACACCAAATGTGAAACCGAATTCGAGGCGCGTTCAGTTGCCGAATTCGAGCGCATGAAGACCGAAGCTGAAGCTGCTGCTGCCGCTACCGCCAAGCCGACCAAGTAAAGGTCGCATTGTTCGCACCAGTACTCACTTATCCAATCATTGTCAAAAAATTCATCAAAATGAATAAGAAACTGCTTCTTCTCTGCACCATTGCTGTAGCGGGTTTTGTTACCCTTACTGCTTTTGGCGGCAAAACACTTGAACAACAAAAAGCTGAAATCGCTGTCATGGTTCAGGGCAAACTCGACGAGCTGCGCGCAGCAAAAGAGGTTGAATGCACCGACCGCGTAAACCTCGAGGCCCAACGCCGTTTCGACGAATACCTCGCTGCAGAGGCTGCTGCCAAACCTACTACTGGTAAAAAAACAACCAGCAAAGGTCCTAGCGCCAAGCCGGTTCCTACACCAACCAAACCGACCAGTCCTAAAGACGACAAAATGAACCAGACCCAGTCCGGTAACACAGGCACCAAGGACGATAAAATGCAGCAGACGACAACTGGCGACAACAAATCCGCCAAGGATGCTAAAATGAAGAAAACAACGGGTGGCAACTAATAACCACTGTTGTAGCAGATAACAAACATGAGTCATCCCAAATTTTTGGGGTGACTCTTTTTTTTGCGGCTATGCTTATTCGGTAGAATGCAAGTTCAGCATTGCTACAATACACTCTGTTCTGTTTGCAGGGAGGAATAATGTTACCAAAGCGTCTGGGCAATCAAGAATCATTGCTAAATACAAAAAGCCACCCCGGAATCCCGGGATGGCTCATGTTTATCTTACTTAGATCCTTAGACCCAAAGTACTATTGGTGGGTCATCGTGCTCGTGCAAGTTACCGATTGAATTGGCGTAACCGATTCATTCGAAACCGTGTAGGTAAGGCTCAGTACTGGTTTGCCGCTGGCGTTAACCGTCCAAGTGCCGCTGCCCTGTACGAAGTAATCATCGCCGTCGGGCTCCTGGCGTGGGATGGTCAGCGAGCTTCCGCTTACGTCAACATTCACATCGGCCTGAAAGAGTTCCCAAAAACCTTTGATTTTGAGTTGGCTGTTGGTAGCGCCAGCAGCTACTTCAATGGTATAGGGTGCAGGTGAGCAGTTTTCAGAAACGTTGTAAAAACCGGCTGCATTAACCGTGCAGCTGCCTGTATTGTCGGTAAAGAAGCCCAGATCGCAGTCGCAAGTACCGTCGATGCAAACACCACTTCCGCATTCAACATCTTTGCAAGGATCGTCCTCACCACAACCGGGGGCAAACATCAGGAGAGCACCCAAAAGAAGTGCGGGCAAAAGAAATAGTTTCTTGTTCATGTTTTGAAAGTTTTGTGATAGATTCATTGTGATTGTTATTCGGTCGGCGCAAAAGTAATGAAAAGTTTAAAAGTCAAACCTTCAAGGAGCTACACACAACCTTTTTACTTGTATTAAATCTTATTTTTAAAAAATTACGACCGGCAGAGAAACCACCGATTGGTTGTCCTCCAACCGTAAAAGCCACAATCCTTTCGACAAAGATAGGGTTGGCAAGGTGATTAACGAGGAAACCATCTCGATTTGTTGTTTTCCCATAAATCTTCCTTCCGGACTTATCCACGTGTAATAAAGCTGGTTATCGGATGGCTTTTCATTCCCGGTAAAGGAAACAAATAAGGATTGTCCGTACTGTACCGGATTGGGAAACGCACTTGGCTTCGCCAAATTGTCAAGGTAAACACTTTTTGTTGTAAAACCAAGTATAGTACACATGGATTGCATACAACCGGAAACATCGGAAACCACAACGCAGTATTCACCTGGCATTATACCTTCCAGTGAACTGATGGTATCGCCCTGGCTCCAGAGATAGTTGTATGGAGGTGCCCCCCCCAAAGCTGTCGCCTCAATAGCGCCATCAGAAGCAAGCGCCGTTGATGCAAGCATCATGTTAAAAAGGATATCGATTGAATCCGGTTCCTGCAGTAAAAACGTATCAGAAGCCTGATAACCGTCAGGGTTTGTAACCGTGACGGCATAGGCACCGGCAGGCAGGTTTTGCAACGCCCAAAAGTTGGCATCCGGCCCCGACCAGGTGTAAAAAACATCCTGCTGACCATAAACATGAATACCTACGGAACCCGTACTGTCGCCAGCACACAAAGGTTCCTGCATCAAAACAGGAAGCAACACAAATGGTGGAGCATCCGGACCATCGTATCGAAAGTACAGGCTGAAATTTTCTCCGCCATTGTTTTTCAACAACGTAGTTTCAGGAATAAAATCGTCTCCAAGGGTATCGATATCAGCACTTAAGTACACTTCAACCACATAATTTACACCCAGCATCAATCCATCGCAAAGATCAACGTCCGCGACGGCACGCCGGTAACGCGTTGTGTACGGATCTTCATCGGTAACCGTATAAACATCCAATACCAGGGATTGCCAGTTTCCACCAGGTTGTCCTTCCTGGTAAATTCGGTACAGGAGTTCAACACCGACAACATTGTTGGTACAACTCTCCCAGGTAACGGCACGTGCACCCGTTAAATGCAATGATGCCAGTGAGCCCAAATGCAGGCCGCCAAAAGGCAAACCAGCCGAACAAGGAGATAAGTTAAAACTGTCCGAAGTTCCATTGATGCTCAGGGACACACCACTGGAGCACCCTCCAATGAAATCGTAACCACAGGAAAAGCCGGAATAGGAAATGGCCAGGGCAAATGCCAGCAAAAACGGCCGGAGATTGAACAATCGGTGCATTGGAACAATGAAACGGATGATGGATTGAAAAGTAATAAGACAAAGATAAACAACCGTTTGTAATTTTACCAGCTTATTACCTTGCTGCCTCATTTCAATACACTGTCCGCATGAACCACCACAACCTCAGCGTTCAACGCACGGCCCATTATTACACCCTCGGTACGCCTTCAGAAAAGGTACGCGAACTGTGGATTGTTTGCCATGGCTATGCTCAACTGGCTTCCGAATTCCTGGGTAATTTTGAAACCATTCAAAGCGAGTCCCGATACATTGTCGCCCCGGAAGGTTTGAATTGCTTTTACAAAAAAGGATTTGCCGGTCCGGTTGGAGCCAACTGGATGACACGCCACGAACGCCTGAGTGCCATAACCGACAATGCCGGGTACCTTCAGAAACTTTACGAACATTGTTTGGAAATCCTGCCCAAAGACGTCAGGGTTGTTTTACTGGGCTTTTCTCAAGGCACCGCAACCATTTGCCGATGGATTCTGCAAACCACGCCTGTGTTTCACGAATTGGTTTTGTGGGGCGGACTCCCGCCTGAAGACATTGATTACACAACCCACAAAACATACTTGTCGGATAAAAACCTATATTTATTATACGGCAGCCAGGACCCTTTTCTAACGCCAGACCGCATGGCGGAGCTTCAGGCCATGGAAAAACAACACGGCATCGACATTGATGAAAGCAGATTTGAAGGCGGCCACGAAATCCCGGAAGATGCACTCCAGCAATTTGTTCGAAAGATTACATGATGTGATAAATTCTATACCTTCGCGCCGACAGCCGGAATGCGCCGGCAACCCTTTTTCTCTATCACCAAAGCGCCGGGAAAATCAAGCGGTCACCCTTCCGCACCGGCAGCCCATCAACGGTTATGGATTATAAAAAGCTTCTGCCTCACGCCATTGCAATTGCAGTTCTCCTTGCTGTAGCTGCCATCTTTTTCGCTCCCAACGCTTTCAACGGTAAGGTTTTGCCCCAGGG
>JADLBE010000176.1 GCA_020847915.1 Saprospiraceae bacterium
GCTGCCTGCTGCCTGCTGCCTGCTGCCTGCTGCCTGCTGCCTGCTGCCTGCTATTTTACTTCCCTGCTGCTTTAAACTCATTAACGAGCGCCTGCAAACTTGCTTTGGCGTCGCCGAACAACATACGTGTGTTGTTTTTGAAAAACAGGGGATTTTCAACACCGGCAAAACCTTTGCCCATGCTGCGTTTCATAACGATCACCGATCGGGCGCGTGTGGCTTCGATGATGGGCATGCCGTAGAGTGGGCTGCCTTTATCGTCCTTGGCGGCCGGGTTCACCACGTCGTTGGCGCCGATGATCATACACACGTCAACGGTGTCCATGCTTGGGTTGATGGAGTCCATTTCCACCATGGCATCGTATGAAATGTTGGCTTCAGCGAGCAGTACGTTCATGTGACCGGGCATACGACCTGCCACCGGGTGGATGGCGAAGCGTACTTCGCCGCCATTTTTCTCAATGGCTTCCATAAGTTCGCGAACGGCGTGTTGTGCCTGTGAAACCGCCATGCCGTAACCCGGAACGATGACCACCGAGTTGGCGGCTTCGAGCATCAGGTAAGCATCTTCCGTTTTTACCGGTTTGATTTCACCCACCACGTCGGCAGAGGTTGTTGTAACGGCTGCGCCAAAACCTCCGAGGAAAACATTGGCGACGGAACGGTTCATGGCCTTACACATGATGAGTGTAAGGATGATACCGCTGGCGCCAACGAGGGCGCCGGCAACAATAAGCAGGTTGTTGTTAACCACAAAGCCGGAAGCGCAGGCGGCCATACCCGAGTAGCTGTTCAAAAGACAGATCACCACGGGCATGTCGGCGCCACCGATGGGGATAACCAGCAGGACGCCCAAAACGAGTGCGAGTGCACAAAAAGCTGCGAAATAATAGTAGGCTTCCGGTGCGGCCAAATCAAGGGAGAACATAACGCCGGACACCACCATGCCCAGCAATACTGCCGAGGTCACGTATTGTTGTCCTGAGTATGAAATGGGTTTGCCGGAAATGAATTTTTCCTCCAGTTTGGCCCAGGCGATGAACGATCCGGAGAACGTTACTGCGCCAATGATGGCCGTAAGCCAAAGGACCATTCCACCAAAAAACGACTGGTGGTCACCTTTGGCGTCAAATTCGGCCCAGGCGACAAACAAACTTGCCAAGCCACCGAAACCATTGAGCAGGCCTACCATCTGGGGCATGCCGGTCATGGGTGTGCGGTAGGCAAACAACAGACCGATGGCGGTACCGACAGCAAAACCAATACCTATGTAGTGGTAACGCACCACTTCAGGGAACATGAGGGACGCCACAATGGCGGCAGCCATGCCCACGCCGGAAATGATGTTGCCCCTTTGTGCCGATTCGGGGCTGCTCATCAATTTAAAGCCGAGGATAAACGTAACGGCCGAGAGGATGTAAACCAGGTTGAGTAAAGATTCCAGAGCCATTACTTATTTTCTTTTTTCTTCTTAAACATGTTGAGCATGCGGTCGGTAACAAAATAGCCACCGGCCACGTTGATCATGGCAAAAGCCACGGCAATACCACCAAGGATGGAGGCGAATTCATTTTCAGCGCCCAATCCGGCGGCGAAAATGGCGCCCACCACCGTTACGCCGGATATGGCGTTCGACCCCGACATAAGCGGGGTATGCAACAGGGATGGAACTTTGGAGATGATCTCGAAGCCAAGAAAGATGGCCAGTACGAGAATGAGTAGCAGAAATATTAAAACGTTGGCTTCCATAAAAGGCAAGGCTGGGTTTTACGATGTGGTGCTTACAATTCGCGGCGAACGGCGCCCTGGTGTGTGATGAGGCAACTTTGCATGATGTCGTCTTCCAGATCAAGTTTGAACAGTTTGTTCTCCTTGTCCCAAAATTCTTCAATCAGGTTGTATAGGTTGGCCGAATACATTTGGGAAGCGTGCACGGCGACGCGGCCTGGCATGTTTTCCAAACCGAATACCCGAACGCCATTGATTTCGACTTCTTTGCCGAGTTCGGCGCCTTCCACGTTGCCACCGGTTTCGATGGCCAGGTCGACCACGATGCTGCCGGGGCGCATGCCCTGGACCATATCGCGGGTGATGATGGTTGGTGCTTTGCGGCCGAATACCTGGGCGGTGGTGATGACCACATCGCTGATGGCGCATTGTTTGGCCATGCCTTCGCGCTGTTTTTGAAGTTGTTCTTCGGTAAGTGCCTTGGCGTAACCGTCTTTGGTTTGACCGGTTTCTCCCAGATCAATTTCAAAAAAACGCGCACCGAGGGATTTCACTTGTTCTGCCACCGTGGGACGTGTATCAAAGGCATCCACACGAGCGCCGAGGCGTTTTGCGGTGGCGATGGCCTGTAAACCGGCAACACCGACACCTACGATGAATACACGTGCCGGGTTGATGGTGCCTGCCGGCGTGGTCATCATGGGCAACACACGATCGGTGCGTTCGGCTGCAAGAATCACGGCGGCATAACCTGCTAGGCTGGCCTGCGAGCTGAGCGCGTCCATTTTTTGGGCACGAGTGCTTCGCGGAATCAGTTCCATGGAAATGGCGCTGGTACCGTGGGCCGCAAGGTGTTGCAGAAGCGGTTTTTCGTTGAATGGATCGAGGAAACTGATGTGGATGGCGCCGGGTTTGAGCAGGCTGACATCATCGGTGGAAGGTTTGCGCAGGCGCAACACAATGTCGGAGTTTCCGATGACTGCTTTACGATCTGTGCTGACGGAAGCGCCTGCTTTTTCGTAATCGCTGTCGGTTACACGGATGCCTGCGCCGAGGCCGGATTCAATGGTAACGGTGGCGCCGAGTTTGACCAGTCGGACAACGTCGTTGGGTACCACCACGGCGCGGAGCTCGCCCGGAGCTGTTTCTTTAGGAATGCCAATAAGCATTGGGTGTGAGTTTACAGGTAGAGGGCCAGGTGAATGTTGTTGTAATGCAGTTTCCATCAACGCATTTTCGGCTGACGGCGTTTGCCGCCGGGCCTGAATCCGCCTTTTCCACCCATCATGGCCATCATCGATGGGTTCATGGACTGCTGCATTTGTTTAAGTTGTTTTTCCAGTTCTTTGATTTGCTCTTTGAGCATCTGCTCTGTTATGTTGAGCTTTTTCAGGTCGGCCATGTAGTTCAGGGCACCTTGTCTGTTGTTTTTCGAAGCGGTGATCATGGCAAGCTGGAGTATGGCTGCGCCGCGTTCGTTGTCCGAGGGCAAACCGGCTGCCAATGCTTTTTTCAGCCAAACTTCACCGTTGGAAAGATCTTTTTTCTGCATGGCCAGAGCTCCGTGGGTCATGAAGTAAACACCCTTGTAGCCTACCAGAAGTAGATTGGGGAAATACGTGAGTTTGAGACGTTGTTCAGCTTCATCGAAACGCGATTGGCTGATGAGCTGGTTGGTCGACATGATGGTTCCCAAAAGAAGGTAGCCGATGATCATAACGACGCCTACAAGCAGAAACGGAAATCCGTACCAAAAGCCAAATGCAGCCCACAAGGCAGCTCCGCCGAGAATACCGCCCGCAATCAGGGCAAAACGCAAATAAACTGGAATGGTAAACATGTGCTTAGTTGTTTAGCGGTTCAATAAATAACCGCCGCAAAGGTACGCATTGACCCGCAAAGGCAGGCATCAAAGCCTCTGCATACCGATGGCCAAATTACCGTCATTTTATCCGTCTTTTCAGCAAGGAGAACCCAAAAAAATTTTAATCTTTTGGACATTGGCCGTTATTTGTATTTGGAATGAATCCAAACAGCAATTATTCGGTGCTTTTTTGCCGGTGCACAATCAATCCGTTGTCGGTGTCGGGCGGGAACTCTATGGTAACTTTTAATGCATTTTCCCACGGCTCGGTTTCCACATGAAAATCGTAATAAGGCGGATTGTCGTATTTCAACGTTCTGCCATCTTCCAAAACCCTGAAGTAGGTGCGCCGTGCAAGGCAGGTTGGATACTGATCGCTGGTGAAAACCTCCAGTGAAGCGCCCTTCCGTTGTACCATAAATGGCGCGGCGGTGTTGCCTTTGCGCACCACAATTTTGTAAACGCCGCTGCCTACGGCAAAATATCGACGGTTAAGCTTGTTCGTTTCAGCATTGATCACCACCGCCTCCTCAAAAGGAAGGTTGCACCAGTTGTTTTGTGAACGTATGTTTGATTCTGCGGCTTTGGTGCTGAAAACAAAGGCAGGTGGTTGGGTTTGTGCCTGCCCTTTATCCGTTTCGCCTGGGTTGCTACATGCCCAGGTCAGGCATAAAAGCGTTATCGGTAAAAAAATCGGTCGTAGGTTCATATTTTCCAATCGAGTCGGAGGGTGTAGTTCCTCGGGCCTTCAAGCAATGCGGGTCTGTAAGCGTATTCCTGGTTGAGCAGGTTGCCACAAATGGCATTGATTTTCAGTTGTGGTGTCATTTGGTAGGAAACCCGCACATCAAGTACCGTAAATCCTTTGTTGTGCTCTTCGCGAAAACGTTTAACAGCGGCGAATGGCGGTTCTGTTTCAATTTCAAAGATCGCATCAATGGCCTCCATAAAGCTGTTGTACTGCACGGAGATGCCTGTGGCAAACCGTCCGATACTGTATTCGCTGTCCCATTTTACCATACTTCTGAACCGGTACTTCAATACGTTGTAATCGGCAGAGGAACTGCGGTTTTCTTCGGTTCCAAATTCTTTATACCGAGGGTATACATACGTGTAACCTGCAAGAATGGCGAGGTTGCCGCGCCCGAAAAATGGACCCTGGCCGGTTATGCTGGCTTCGTAGCCTTCCACACGTGTGTCGCCAATGTTTTGCGACTGGAAAACGGCCTGAAAACCAAGGGTTGGTGGCGGACCGGGATTGATGATGATTTTCGACAACTCTTCCGAGAGTACAAATTCCATCATGTTGTCGTATTCCGAGACGAACCCCGTCAGATCAACAAATCCCATCCATCGGCCTACTTTGATGCCTTGTTTGATGCCCAATTCTGCCGTCCAACCGGTTTCGGAAACCAGGCTTGGGTTGGGTGCAACAAATTGGGTTGCGGAAAACTGGGTACGTACAAATTTTTCGGCAATGGTAGGGTAGCGGTACCCTTGTCCCCACGACGCCCGGATGTAAGTTGCTTTACCTGCCTGGTAGTTGGCGCCCAACCGAAGTACAGGTTTACCTTCGTCAACTATGCCGTTTGGAATGGTGTCGAACACGGTGTCGTCCAATTGGATAATTTCGGGACTTCGCTGGATGTTGCGTTCGTACCGAAGGCCGGCCGACAGGTTCAGTTTGCGGAACATCTCATAGTCAAACTGTACATAACCAGCGTAATTTTGGTTATCGTAGTCCGCATTGCTGTAAATGTTGGCATCCACGGTGGTATAATTAACCACAAAACCGGCAGTGGTCACCAGTCCAAAATTCATGGCACGTTGAAACTGGTACTCACCGTAGTACATCCGGCTGTCGTTGGACTGGTTTCCGCTGTTGTTGTTGGATACATAAAAGTACCTTCCCAGGAATTTATGTTTGTTACCACCCCGGTCAAAATATTGAACCAACGGATCGATGCTGAACCGTATTCGTCCCAGCGATTCGGATTCAGAGCCCTGGTTGGGTTCGTAAGCCTGGTCGGTGTCGTTGCCCCAAACGAAAAAACTACCGCTCCGTCCGAAGTTGAGGATGCTGTTGAGTCCGAGGGTAAGCCGGTCGTTTACACGGTACCTAAAGTTGGGTGTGATGCGGCCATAACGGCTGAAAGTTTTGCGGTTGTAACTGTCGCGGTACAGACCGTAGGCGCCCAAAGCCATGTCCAGCTTGCCTATTTTGCGACGGTGGCTCAGGCTGATGCCGGTTTCCAGAGGGAGCACGATTTCGGAGGAATCAGCGCCCCACCATTTTTGTCTTTCATCCTGAGGATTGCCCCATACCTGAGAAAAAACAGCAGCTTCTGTTTCGGGCACATCGCCGGCAAATTTGGTGCGAATGTTGACAATACCGTTCATGGCCGATGTTCCGTACAAGGACGAAGCAGCACCTTTAAGTATTTCAACCTGATGGATGTTTTCGATGGGATAATCGCCCCAGTTCGGCAAGCCGGCATCGACCTGCAGCGCAGGGATGTCGTCGAGCAACAACAAAACACGGGTGCCGGCACCGTACGAAAATCCGGCGCCCCCGCGGATGCTTGCCTGACCATCGATGATGGTAAAACCGGGTATTTTGGTCAATGACTCATCCACACTTGTGGAGTTCACGTTTTCGATAAGTCTTGGATGAAGGATGTCCATAGACACGGTCACTTCACCCAGGGGTTTTTCAAACTTGCCGGAGGTTACGGTCGCCTGTTGGAGCAGGTTGTCGGCCACGTCAATTTTTACATCGAGGGTAAAGGTTTCTCCGGCGCGAACATGTACCGATTGGCTGTAACCTTCATAACCGGTGTAAGCGAATTGTATAAGTTGCCGTCCAGGTTCTACCTGGATTTTGTAATTGCCATCGACATCCGTCGAAGTGCCCTTTTCGCCAACCCTGACCGTTACACCGGGCAAAGCGTCGTTGGAAGTAGCATCGGTTACTTTGCCTTGAATAAATGCATTTTGGGCCCCAAGGGCAGCGCTAAAAAACAGCAGGAGCAGTTTCAAAAAGGATCGCATGGATGAACATCAGGTAGTTAGGAATGGGTGTAAATGTAGTATTAATAGCGTTTTTTTCCCCAACGCATGAAATAGTGTTTGCCGGCACGCCCAACAATTTTTACATGTGCCCACAATGCCTGCCCAAATCCATAATGTTTCTCCATCACCTTAAACCTGTCGATGAGGCTTTGACGGTGGCGTTGTTTCGACATACCGCCCATCAGGTAATCGCTGATGATGAATCCTGCATACCTGTTTTCCCTGCTTTTTTTCAGAATGCCGATGCACCAGTCAAAATCAGCGCATAGGTTATCGGTCCGGTAATCGGAAGCAAGGCTACGCCTGGCCACAAACGATTGGTGCACCACAAGCATGCCGCCGAGGTAATCTTTCCAGCTCAAAGTTTGGGGCAAATTGCGGGTGCTGAGTTCACTCATGACGCCAGCGCTTTCACGGTTCTCATACACAAGTTGTGTTTCGCCGTAAAGCACCCCTGTTTCAGGGCCGACAAGCGCGGCGAGTTTTTCCAGGGTATCGGGTGCATGCAGATGGTCACCGGCATTGAGGAAAAGCACAAATTCGCCTTTGGCCAGATGAAGTCCTTTGTTCATGGCATCGTAAAGGCCATTGTCGCGTTCCGATAACCAGCGCAGGTTGGGCATTTTAGGTTCCAGGTTGCGTACATATTCCATGGTGCCGTCCCTGGAGGCTCCATCGACGATCAGGTATTCGTAGTTGGTAAATGTTTGTTTAAAAACACTTTCCGCTGTTCCGGGAAGGAGTTTTTCGCCGTTGAATACAACGGTAATGATGCTGAAAAGGGGCGTTGCTTGTCCGGACATAGTTTCAAATGATGGGGCGAATCTAATAAAAAGTCGACAGTCGACAGTCTGCAGTCGACAGTCTTTCTGATTCCAGCAGTACTGTCGACTGTCGACTTTTTTTTAATTTCGCCCCATGAAAATGCTTTTCGCCGGTATGTTTATCAGCTTTTTGGGCTCCTTGCCGCCCGGGCTCATCAGTTTATCGGTGGCGCGTACTGCTCTGTTGCAAGGATTGGCAGCCTCCCTGGTGTTGGCTTTTGGTGCGGCGACGGCCGAGTATGGTCAGGCGTTGGTGGCGGTGAAATTTGCCGACTGGTTTGCGGCCAATCCGCATGCCGAAAGGTATTTCCAATGGGGGGCTTTGCCGGTGTTCGGCGGATTGGGCATTTACCTCCTGTTTTTTGCACGTTCACCCCAGGTACCTGAAATCGGAGAACGTGTCAATGTTTTTAAACAGTTCACACACGGCGTCGTGATCAGTGCCTTCAACCTTCTGGCTATACCGTATTGGTTCGCTTACGTAGCACTACTTCGTGTTCAGGGAGCCTGGGAAAATGGTGGGGAATGGGTTTTTGCCGCGGGTGTAACCCTTGGCACCATGGCCGCCATGTTGTTGTACGGCTTGCTCGGACAACTCGTCCTTCAACGCTCGGAAGCTGTGGCGAAAGTGGCCAACAGGGTAGTGGGAGGGATGTTTTTGGCCCTGGCGCTGCAGGTGGTGTGGAAGTTA
>JADLBE010000177.1 GCA_020847915.1 Saprospiraceae bacterium
ACACGGATCTTCGAACACGGATAAAAAACAGATTTTAAGGGGTATGTCGGCTTCGCCGACATACCCCTTTCTTTTTTTAAAATCCGTTTTTTATCCGTGTTCGCAGATCCGTGTCATCCGTGTACCAAAACATACATTCAAAAATGACGTAAATCATCCAAACCAACAACCGACCTGCGCGCCCGGATTCCTATCTTTACGGCATGAGACCTATGTTTTTTCTCCTGTTCGTATTGAATACCCTTATCTCCCAAGCCGCCGTTTTGCCGCCCGGCTTCGTGGAAATCCCCCTCGCCACCGGACTCGATCCCACCGCCCTCGCGCAATCGCCCGACGGACGCCTCTGGATCACCGAAAAAAACGGCGCCGTACGCATCGTTGAAAACGGCCAGCTTTTGCCGGATCCATTCATCGTTGTGGATGCCGACAACCTCAACGAACGCGGCCTGAGTGGCATCGCCATCGATCCGGATTTTGAGCAAAACGGGTACATTTACCTTTATTATACCGTAAAATACGGCAGCAACAACCGGCTCAGCCGCGTAAAAGCCGTGGGCAATTTTGCCATTCCCGGAAGCGAAGAAGTGCTTTTCAACTTCGAATACGTACCCGGCACCATCCACAACGGAGGCGCTATGGTGTTTGGTCCCGATGGCAAATTGTACGTCGCCCTGGGCGACGGCAACGACGGTCCCAAAGCGCCGTCCATGACCAGTTTGCTCGGCAAAGTCCTGCGCATCAATTCCGACGGTACCATTCCCGACGACAATCCTTTTTACAACACCAATACGGGCATTTACCGGGCCATTTACGCCAGCGGACTGCGCAATCCGTTTTCCATGGCCATCCAACCCGGCACAGGACGACTCATGATCGGCGACGTGGGCAGCAACCTGCACGAAGAAATCAACGAGATCACACCGGGCAAGTTTTACGGCTGGAACCAGCTGGAAGGCAAACGTACCAACCAAACCGTGCCGGCCAATTACCAGGACCCGTTTTACAGCTACCCGCATACCCTTGGCTGTGCCATCGTGGGCGGTGCGTTTTACAATCCGACGCAAGCGATTTTTCCGGCCCAATACCACGGTAAATACTTTTTTACCGACTACTGTTTCAACTACATCAAAGTGCTTGATCCGGCCACCGGACAAGTGACGGGCACATTTGCCACCGACATCGACCGTCCGCTTTGCCTGCTCACCGGCAACGACGGCTCCTTGTATTACATCTCGCGCGGCGGCATGGGCGGCGGCTCGGTAGACGACAACACGAGTTCCAACGAAGGCATGCTTTGGCGCATCGAATACGTGGGCAACGGCGCGCCGGTGTTCAGCGTCAATCCGTCGTCCAACCTTTACAGCTCGGGCGAAGACGCCTCCTTCACAGCCAAAGCCAACGGATCACAACCCATTACGTACCAATGGCAACGCGATTCGATAGATTTACCCGGCGCTACGGCACAAACCCTTGTAATGCAGGGCGTAACCGTAGCCGACAGCGGCGCACACATCCGCTGCCTTGCCATCAACAGCTACGGACAGGTATCGAGCAACCAGGTCACCCTGCGCGTAACCTCCAACCTGCGCCCGGACGTAAGCATCCTCACGCCATCGGCCGATTTTTTGTACAGTGCCGGTGATACCATCTTTTTTTCCGGTACCGCCACAGATCCTGAGAGCGGACTGTTGCCCGCCGACAACCTCACATGGCGCATCGACCTTCACCACGACGTACATACCCACCCTGGCATGGCGCCTACGCCCGGCATCGACAACGGCTTTTTGGTGCTTCCTACCGTGGGCGAAACCGATCCCAACGTTTGGTTGCGCATCCACCTGAGCGCTTCCGACCCGGCGGGACTCGTACGCCATGTGCAGCGCGACCTTTTTCCCTACAAAACAACCGTGCGTGTGGAAACCGAACCGACGGGGCTGCCTGTAAGGCTCGACGGTAAAAACCTCCTGGCCCCGGCTGAAGCACAAAGTGTACGCGGTTTGAGGCACCAGGCTGAAGTGGGGCGTTCGTATTGGCAAAACGGAAATCTTGTGACATTTGAAGCCTGGGAAGACCAAAACGGGCAAACCATACAGGCAACCGGCTTGTTAAACACCCTGTTTGCCGACAATGATTTAAACCAGCGCAAAGCCGTGTATGCCGAATATCCTGCGGGTGATGGTGCCGGTTTGTATGCCCGATATTTTGTTTTAAATGCCGACTGGAGTTTCGGCGCGGCCTACCTCACGCGCATCGATACTGTGGTTGATTTCAACTGGGCCGTCGGCAGTCCCGACCTGTTTATACCCGACGACAATTTCGGTGTACGCTGGCAGGGCGCCCTGGAGGTTCCAGTTTCCGGCGAATACAACCTTATCCTCAACACCGATGATGGTTGCAGGCTTTGGATCAACGATTCATTGATTATTGATGCCTGGGAAGGCAAAGCGGCTTCAGATGAGGTGGGTGTGATCTACCTGAATGCAGGTGAACGTCACCCGTTGATCATCGAATATTTTGAATCGGTGGGTGGTGCTTCGGCGCAATTCCTGTGGAGCAGCGATCGCATCGGCAAATCAGTGGTGCCCAAATCGCAGCTGTACCCTTACCTGCCCGAATACAAAAACGGCATCAAAACCAAACTTACGGCACGCATCCAGCCCAATCCGGTAACCGGCAACACCCTCGGTTTGTTCCTCGACGCCAACCAGCAAGAGGAACTTCAGATCCGCCTGGTAGATGCGCAGGGACGCCTTTTGCACAACTGGGTGGGCGTGGAACTTCAACTGCCCAAAACCATTTTGGAATTGCCTGTGGGTGATTTGGCCCTGGGCCAATACTGGCTGGAGGTAAGTGGTAAAAGTGCGGAGCGGAGAATGATTGCGTTTGTGAAAATGTAAAAAGCGTAGCAACACGCACAATGCTTGAACAAACACTACATGAAACTCCACACGCCATACCATTTTGTCCCTTCGGGAAAAATCGCGGCCAACCGCATCGCCCTGGCGCCCATGACCAACATGCAAAGCCAGGAGGACGGCACGTTGAGCGACGACGAATACCGATGGCTTGTACGGCGGGCCAAAGAAGGTTTTGGAATGGTCTTTACCTGCGCGGCTCACGTGTCTTCCGATGGACAAGGCTGGAAAGGAGAGTTGGGTATTTTCCACGACCGGCATCTGGAAGGACTTACCCGTTTGGCCAAAGGTTTACGGGAACACGGTAGTCTGGCCATTGTGCAAATCTTTCATGGCGGCGCCAGAAGTCCGGAAAAACTAACAGGACTTCAGCCCTGGAGTGCCAGTGCGCACACCATGACTTTTGGTGGCGCCGAGGTGGCATCGCGAGCGGCAACAGAAGAAGACATCCTACGGGTCAACAAAGCGTTTGTCGCTGCAGCCGTGCGGGCGCATCAGGCCGGGTTCGACGGCGTGGAATTGCACGGCGCGCACGGTTATTTGCTCCACCAGTTTCTAAGTACAGAAACCAACAGGCGTTCCGACCAATGGGGAGGAACGTTTGAAAACAGGACCCGTTTGATCAGGAACATCCTGAAAGACATCAAAGCTGTTGTTCCGGCGTCTTTCATGGTTGGTGTGCGCCTTTCGCCCGAGGACCTGTTCAC
>JADLBE010000178.1 GCA_020847915.1 Saprospiraceae bacterium
GCATTGATGGCTTCTTTGGAGTAGTTCACGTTGTGGAACTCCTCGTATTTGGGCTGGATGTTGGTGAGGATGTGGATGGTATCTTCCTGGCTTGGCGGATCCACCATAACTTTTTGGAAGCGGCGGTCGAGGGCGCCGTCTTTTTCAATGTACTGGCGGTATTCGTCGAGTGTACTGGCGCCGATGCACTGAAGTTCACCACGTGCGAGGGCGGGTTTGAAGATGTTGGAGGCGTCGAGCGAGCCTGTAGCTCCGCCTGCACCCACGATGGTGTGGATTTCATCGATGAACAGGATCACGTCGCGGCTTTTTTCAAGCTCGTTCATGATGGCTTTGATACGTTCTTCGAATTGTCCGCGGTATTTGGTGCCGGCCACAAGTGCGGCAAGGTCGAGCATCACGATGCGTTTGTTGAACAACGTGCGGCTCACCTTTTTCTGGATGATGCGCAGGGCAAGGCCTTCAACGATGGCTGTTTTACCCACGCCGGGTTCGCCGATGAGGATGGGGTTGTTCTTTTTGCGTCGGCTGAGGATCTGACTGACGCGTTCGATTTCCGTTTCACGCCCAATGATGGGATCGAGTTTGTTTTCTTCGGCGAGCTTGGTGATGTCGCGTCCAAAATTGTCGAGCACAGGGGTGCGGCTTTTTTGCTGTCCTTTCTGGCTGGATCGGAAATTGCGTTCGTCGTCGTCTTCGTATTCTCCGGAGCCGTCGCTGGGCGCCTGGTTGAACAGGTTGGGAGTGGTCAGGTCCTGTTCGGAACGCACGTATTCGAGTTCTTTTTTGAAGCTTTCGTAATCCACGTCGTATTCATTTAAAAGTTTGGTCGCGAAGGTATCCGTGTGCTTCAGCAGGGAGAGCATGAGGTGTTCGGGAAAAATCTCTTCGCTTTTCATGAGTTTAGCCTCAAGGAAAGTAACCTTGAGGACACGTTGTACCTGGGTGGTCACCTGAAATTCGCCAACGAACAGGTTCTCAGCAGGTGGGTATGCGCTGTAACGGGGTATGGACCGTTCCAGCCGCTTTTTCAGTTCGGGTACATCCACCATGAGTGCGTCGAGCACACGAACCGGCAAGCTGTCGCGCTCGGCAATGATGCCGAGCAGCAGGTGTTCCGCGCCAATGTAATCATGCCCCAAACGTCGGGCTTCCTGCCCACTTTGGTTGATGATTTGTTTGACAACGGGTGAGAATTTCTTATTCATCAGCAGTCCTTGAATTAAAGCGTAATATTCAATCCTTTTTTATCTAAATGCCAAACCTTTAACAAAATTTTGATTGTTTCGGTTCGAAAGCTTTTCCATCATTTTGAAATACAGCTTTGTGTTGTCACAACCACAGTGGAGAAAAAATGGTGCCAGTTGGTAAATGCCTGACTTCCTGTCACACATTGCCCTGAAAATGCTCCCAATAGATTCGTTTCTAAAAGGCGCCCCCAACGCATACAAAAACCAAAGGCAATCGTTACATTTGCCCTCCCACAACAAACCGATTGGGGCATATCCTGTGTCTTTAGTTTGTTTTACTACCTGAAAATCAGGCTTCTATGAAATACAACATCGATAAACAAGACGTATACACCCTCTTGTCACTTGAGGAGGAAAACCTCAACTCAACCATAGCCCCGGGCCTGAAAAGCGATTTTATCTTCCTAAACCAGGAAGGTGTGCGCAACCTCATCCTCGATCTTACCAACGTCAAATTTGTTGACTCCAGTGGTCTTAGTGCCATTCTGACAGCTCACAGGCTCTGGAAAGACAACGGTGCTTTCATCATCGCCGGTAAATTGCACCCCATGGTGGTCAAACTTATCGAAATCTCCCGGCTCGACACCATCCTCGTACTCATCCCTTCCGTAGGTGAAGCCATCGACTACGTAAAAATGGAAGAACTCGAACGGGAACTGCAAACAGGAACTGAGGAATAAGTCGTAAGTCGTAAGTCGTAAGTCGGACTTAAGCTTGGGATTGGATCAAAAAAATGCCCAATTGTTTGGAAAACAGACGATTGGGCATTTTTTACTTACGACTTCTTCAACTCCTGGTTGACCTCCTTCCTGTACGCCTTGTAATTTTCCCAGTTGAATCCTTTTTGTGGCGGTTCGGTGCTCCTGCCTATGGATTCCAGACCTTCGAACTCAGGTGCAGGTGTAGGAATGGCCGGAGGCGCCAACGGACCCTCGCCCAACAGGAAGTCGGCGGCAGCTTCAGCGCCCCGGCGGAACAATTCGAGTTTTTCTTCGTCCGTGATGTTGAAGTTCAGCCAGTTGATGCCGCGTACATCGATGCGCCCGATGGTGCGTTTCCAGGCGGCATTTTTGATGAGAAACTCCTTGTCGTAGTGCGACCGCAGGGTTGAAAACATGGCGCCGGCGTATTGCTTAAACGTGGTTTTTTGCGGTGCGCCATTGTTTTCCGGCATCTCCTCATCGTCGAGCATAACCCCGAAGGTGGGCAGCCTGGGAATGGCTACATCCGGATTGTAAAACACGTTGATGGGGAAATTGGAAATGATACCGCCGTCCACAAAACGCGCTTCGTTTTTGATGTCGGCCTCCGAAGTTGCGCCGCCAAATGCCTTCCAGGCCGTCAGCACTTTTTCAGGTACGATGCCCGAAACAATCATGGGTTCGAAAAAGATGGGCACCGACATGGAAGCGCGTACAAATTGCGCCGGATTCAATTTTCCGGCATCGTCCCAATACAGGTTCCACATGCGTGGAAATTCAACTTTCATTTTGTTGGTGATGTCCGATGTCACCAAAACCAGGAAATTTTCAGGCTTGGGGTTGTTCAGATCTTTCAACGATTCGTTGTTGGCCTCGCTGCGCAACTTGAATTTGCCTTCAGGCACCTGTGATAGGTGGTGGTTCAAATCGTTCAGGTTGTGGATGCCGTTGTCGGCAAGGTTTTTTTCAACCCATTTGGTAAAAACGTTGCCCGGATTGATGCCGTAGTCGCTGTTGTAAAACTTGAGCCTTTTGTCTTTCACCCAACGCCACTGGCGCCAAAGTATGCCGGCAGAAATAATCAGCGTAAGGACGGGAATCCAGGCTGCAGGTTTTTTGAACCCGTATCCGATGCTCCAAAAAGTCATCAACAGAGAAAGGAAAAATACAACGGCCCAGAAAATGATTTTGCGGAAAAGTTTTTGTGTAAATCCTTTGGAATCAATGGCTTGTTTGATGAGGTTTTTGGCCTCCGGATCGCCATCCACAAAATCAAAAAGGTTCTGTTTGCTCAGGATGTCGAGGATTTTGAGCGATTTTTCCTCATCTTTTTTGCCCACGGCCGCCAGCAACAACGTGTTGATGGCACCGGCGCTGGTACCCGCCATTTTCATAAATCGGATGCCCATTTGTTCGAGCACGTAGGTGTAACCCACAAGGGCTACGCCCAAAACGCCGCCGCCTTCCTGTACGAGGTTGACGTACTGGTTGCCTTTGGCATCCACCACGTCGGAAACGACCGGTGGCTGGTCGCCGTACGCCTCGCGCAACCGCCCGATGGCATGTTCGGCCACTTTGGTAAAGTCTTCTTTGGTCAGCATGGTATGGTGTTTAGAGTGTTTTCGAAAAAATCATGCCGCATTGCGCGCAGCATTGATGATGCCGAACATGGCACGCAAAACGAGCCTCCTGTACACATCTGCCTGGCTCGTGGTCAGTTTGTTGTTTTGAAGTTTTTGAAGGGCAAATTGCTGTATGGTGATGAGGGGCAAAACAATGTTTTCGCGCAGCGCAATGCTGTTGCGCGAACCAGGGTTGTCGCTCAGCAACTCGCGTCCGGAAAGGTCCGACAAGGCCTCGGTGGTGCGCTGGTACTCCTCGTAAAGCATGTGCCAAAACACTCCGTATTCCTTGTGGTTTTCGAGGTGCCGTGTTACGTCGAAATTGGACTTTTGCAGCGATTGCATGGAGTTTTCCAAAAGGGTGCGGAAAAACAGGTTGCGTGTGTACAAATCGCGCACCGCTTTGCCTTTGCCCAAGGTTTTCAATTTTTCCAAAGCCGCTCCGACACCGTAATAACCCGGCACGATTTGTTTCATTTGCGCCCATGCACCCACAAAAGGAATGGCGCGCAGGTCCTCAAATTTCAAACCCTGGTTGTCGCCGCGTTTGGTAGGCCTGCTGGCAATGTTGGTATCGCCGTACCATTTCAACGGCGTCACATTTTCCAGATAAGGTACAAAAGCAGGGTTGTTTTTCAGTTTCAGGTAATCCTGGTAGGCAGCATCGGCAAGTTCATCCATCAGTTTGAGGTCGGCTTCGTTGAAACCTGCCGCGCCACTTGTGTCGAGCCGCGCCATCAATCCGGCACTGAGCAGGCGTTCGATGTTGAACTTGGCGGCCGCCAGGGTGCCGTAGGTACTGCTTACGGTTTGTCCCTGGATGGTCACCTGAATGGCGTTGTTTTCAATGTCGGCGCCCTGACTGGCGTAATAACTCGTGTTGTTGCCGCCGCCGCGTCCGGGAGGACCGCCGCGACCGTCGAAAAATACCACTTTGATGCCGTATTGCCGACTCACGCGGGTGAGTTCGGTTTTGGCCCTGTAAATACTCCAGTTGGCGCGCAGGTAACCGCCGTCCTTGGTGCCGTCGGAAAAACCGAGCATGATGTGTTGTTCGTTGCTGCGGTTTTCGAGGTGGCGCGCGTAATGCGGGTTGGTGTACAGTTTTTCCATGATGGCCGGACATGCCGCCAGGTCGTCGATGGTTTCAAAAAGGGGCACGATGTCGAGGTTTATCTGTTCATCGGGCGATTTGGCGTTTGCGCCGGTAAGTTTGGCCAACGCAAGCACCTCGGC
Organism: Saprospiraceae bacterium; assembly: GCA_020847915.1. GTDB lineage: Bacteria > Bacteroidota > Bacteroidia > Chitinophagales > Saprospiraceae > M3007. Next base: position 4,810 of record JADLBE010000178.1, read on the forward strand.
CACGTTCAGGGCACTTTGGCAGTTGGAAATGATGTATCGGTGACAGCCGCTTTCTCCGTTTTCCTTTTGGATTTCAGCGATGCAGCGAAACGAGCGCAGGGTTTCTTTGACAAAAACATCGGCGTAATCGTTTTCGTCGAGGGCGTAATTGGTGGTCAGCAGCCGCTCCATACGCGTGTTTTCATCAAGGTCCTCGAAACGGTCGTGTTTGTACCACGGGAATTTGTCCTGCCAGTGGGCGAGGATGTGGCCCCAAACTTCGGTGTGGCGGCGCGAGTCCTGCCGGATGTCCAAACTGGCGAAATAAAAACCGAAAATGCGCACTTTGAGGATGAAACGGTCGAGGTCTTCGAGGAAAAGTCCGTCATGCTCGTCCACCAAAATAAGCCGTGCTTCCCGCAAATCTGCGATGAGTTCCTGGCAGCTGTTGTATTGTTCTTCGCCGGGATTGTACAGTGTGTTGTAAATTTTGCGTTCGGCTGTGGCGATGCATGCTTCCACGCCGCGGAAGGTGAGGCGGCGTTTGAGGGAGCGTATGTCGCGGTAATAACCACGCAGGGCGCCTTCGCGCAGGCGTGTTGCAACGAGGCGTGTGATGTCGGCCGTTACGAACGGATTGCCGTCGCGGTCGCCCCCGGGCCAAAAGCCGAGGGTGAGCAGTTTGGGGTTTTCAAAGTCGACGGGGTTTTGGTTTAGTCCGCGCAGGAAACGGAACACGATGTCTGGAAGCGCTTCGTAAAAGACATTTTCCAGGTACCAACCAAGGCGTATGGCTTCGTCGTAAGGCGACGGGCGTTCGCGGTTGACGAAGGCTGTTTTGCCCAGTTGCATGAGCAGCAGGCGTATGTTTTCGAGTTTGTTGTCGCGGATTTCCTGTCCCAAATCGTTGATGATGCCCAACACATTGCCGGGGTAAAACTGGGTAGGGTGGGCGGTAAGTACGAGGCGTACGCTGTATTGCCGAAGTGCATCGGTAAGTGCCGTGCGTTTGGCGGCATCGTCGAAACGTGTGAGCAGGTGTTTGACGGAGCCGCGTCCGTCGACGTCGTGCATTTGTTCAAAAAGTGCGTCCTCGACGGAATCAAACAACACGACCTGGCGTTCAATGTACTGGATGAAATAAAACAACATGTTGAGGCGCTCCGAGGCATCGTTTGCCTCCATGTATTCCTGCCAGTAGGTTTCAACAATGCCTTCGGGTGTTTTGCCTTTGCCATAAGCGGTGCGGCATTCCTGGGCAAAAAGCGCAAGGAGGGTGCCCGTCTCTTCGATGTCGCGAAAAGGCAGGCTGAGAAAAAGGCTGTTGTACGTGTGGTACAGGAGCGCAACGTTGTTGTTGATCTGCATGGCGGGTCGTGTGTGTCTGTTTCTTGTCTTGCTCAAAGTAAACACCTTAAACACGATTTTACCAGACATCGGTGCGATTATCTTACATTTTTCCATAAAAAATAACCCAAAACAGGCGTAATATTGCCATTGAAACGTTTTTGATCATCAGGCATGCAAACCCACACCTCCTTTCTTGACGACATCATCGATGAAAGCGTCGAAATGCAAACCATGCATCCGGCGTTGTTCGACGATTACATGGCCGAAGGTTGGCGTTTGTTGGGCTATGCCATCATACGCCACAATTTTGCCGCGTGCCGCGGAAAAATTTGCCGCACCATCCCGTTGCGCATCCGTTTGCAGGATTTGTCGTTTACCAAAAGTCAAAAACAGGTGCTCAAGCGCAATGCCGATTTGAAACACCTCGTTCGCCCCATCATACTTACGCCTGAAAAAGAAGGTCTTTTCCTTCGGCACACCGCGCGTTTTCGCGAAAGGCGGCCTGAAACTTTGGCCGCTTTTTTGGGTCCCAACGCCAGTCGCCATCCGGTGAAAGGTTACGAACTTTCGGTGTTCGACGCCGATGAACGCCTGCTCGCCTGCAGCTATTTCCACCTCGGCGAAAAAGCCGTTTCCGGCACGTATTGTTTTTTCGAACCGGAGGTTGGCAAACGCAGTCTGGGCACCTACACCATGCTCCAGGAACTGCTGCTGGCGCGCGACATGGGCCTCGATTATTATTACCACGGCTATTGTTACGACGTGCCTTCGCAGTTCGACTACAAACTTAATTTCAACAACCTTGAGGTCATGGACTGGAAATCAGGCCTCTGGGAACCCCACCAACGCATGCCTGTGCGCCAATGGGACAAACTGGTAAACGAACCTTGAACTGGATTTCTGCTCCCCTCACATTGCAGGGCGATTACGTCGACCTCGTGTCGCTCGATCCTGCCCATTTTCCCGGACTTAAAGAAGTTGCGCTCGAAAAACACATTTGGGAGTTTTACAGCGTTGACGGTTCCGACCCGGCCATCATTTCCCAAGCGTTGGACGAGGCCCTTGTGGAACGCGAAAAGGGCAACCATTTCCCTTTTACCATCGTACACAAAAAAACGGGCGCCATCATCGGCAGCACCCGGTTTACAGACATCGCCCAGGCGCACCGCAAACTGGAAATCGGCTGGACGTGGCTGCACCCGGACCACTGGGCCTCGGTCATCAATCCCGAATGTAAAATGTTGCTGCTTTCCCACGCTTTTGAAACCCTGCACTGTTGTCGTGTACAACTGCGCACCGACGTGCTCAACATCCGTTCGCAAAAAGCCATTCAAAAAATCGGTGGCGTTTACGAAGGCACCTTCCGCAACGACCTGATCCGCACCAACGGCACACACCGGGATTCGATGTATTTCAGCATTGTGGACAAGGATTGGCCGATGGCGAAGGTGAGGTTGAGGGAGTTGATTGGGGAGCGGTGAGGGGGGGGTATAATCGGGCGGCATGGCCAGACATGTGCACTTCTGTTTTTCTTTTTACTCTTTATTGTCAATTTTAGCAACCACGTTTTTGGCTCAATTTCGGCAGTAGATTATCCAATTCGTTTTCATCCCATTCTTCACCTTTCGGTTCAGAAGGATAATTAATTTCAGGACTTATTTGCATTTCTTTTCCTGTTTTTTTCTCGTAAACGGTAAATGACAAATATCCAAATCCCTCCCATTCACAATCTCCGTAAAGGTTATCAATCTCTGACAGACTATCTGGGTTTGCTAATGCTTTTGTATAAATTTCTTCCCCTTGCGCAATTAACCAACCCCTGAAATCCATAAAGCAATCATCTGAACATCCACCATTTACAATAAATGCAGCGGCCCATAATTTCCAATCATAGGCGTCATTTAGCAACTCTCGATATATTTTATCAAATTCAATGATTTCATCACCCAGAAGTTCATCTAATTTTATTTCAATCAATCCTTGCTGGGTTAGTGGTTCTCCACCACTTGCTTTATTGGTTTCCAGCATGATTTTCCAAAATGTTTCTTTGTTCATTTATTTATTTTTTCTTAATTGAAGTGAACTGTTGCTTTCTTGCATACTATCGCCAACATCTATCCTGTATCTGCCA
>JADLBE010000179.1 GCA_020847915.1 Saprospiraceae bacterium
AAAAGGTTGTTGCAGGCAATGGCGCAGAGCGGCACTTTTTCCGAAGCTTTCCACACACACACGTCGCCGCAAATAAGCGCGATCATGCTGTTCCACGACCAAACGGCCACAGGGAAATTAAATGCCGAAATGATGCCCACGATGCCCAGCGGGTGCCATTGTTCGTACATGCGGTGCGCCGGACGTTCGGAGTGCATGGTGAGTCCGTAGAGCTGACGCGACATACCTACGGCAAAATCGCAGATGTCGATCATCTCCTGCACTTCACCCAAACCTTCCTGCAGGCTTTTGCCCATTTCGTAGCTTACAAGTTGGCCGAGGGGCTCCTTGTACTGGCGCAATACGTCGCCGTACTGGCGCACGATTTCGCCGCGTTTGGGTGCCGGCACTTCGCGCCAGGTTTTGAATGCCTGTTCGGCAGCAGCGATCACCTGCTCGTACTGTTCGCGCGTGGTGACGCTCACCGAGCCGATCAAAGCGCCGTCTACCGGCGAAAAGGAATCGATATACCGGCGGCTGCCCGAAATGGCGTTAAGACCGGTCCAGGTGCCCTGGTTGCGGGTTTTTAAACCCAGTTTTTTCAAAAAAACGGATGGTTGCATGGTTAGAGCGTGATGATGCATGAAAATTGGCCGCAAAGATACGGCAACCATTTTCAAACCTCCACCCCATACATCTCCATAAACGCCTTATACCTCGGATCTTTTTCCAAAACGGACACATTCCCCAACAAAACCACGTGTTTGCGCGCCCGGGTAAGCGCCACGTTCAGTTTGCGGTCCACACCTTCGCCCGACAAATTCACCAAAGCCCCCAACTGCCCTTCGGTGTGTACGGCGGTGGAAATGATGATGATCTCACGTGCGCCGCCCTGGTAACGTTCCACCGTGTCGATGCTGAAATCGTCCGGATTTTCGCCGCAGGCGTTCAACGCCGCCCTGATTTGTGCGATTTGTGCGCGCCAGGGCGTGATGATGCCCAGGGTTTTGGCGGGCTCCCACGGAAGTCCGTTGGCAGCATACAACCTGCGGTAAAATTGTACAAGCCGGGCCACCAATTCAGCCTCGCCGCGGTGTGTTTTTTGTCCGGGCACAAAGGTTTCGGGCGGACTGGGCAAAAACGCCACACGTGCACTCGCCAGCGTAGTTTCCAAAACCATTTCCGCCTCCGGCAAATGGTAATCGCAAGGCACGTGTTGTACCCCGTTTTTTACAAGTGTTTGTAAAAATTGCTGGTAAAAATGGTTGTTCGGGAAATGCATGATGTCCTCGTGCATCCGTCCCTGCCTGCTCAAACGTCCATAATGTTTATCCCAACCCTTTTCCGCACAGCGGCGGTAAAGGCGTTCAAAATACGAATCGCGCAGGTCAACAAGCCCGATGGCCTGCAACTCGGGATCGGCAACCTGGGTAAGCTCCGGTCCCTGCGAACTCACGGCGGGCAACTGCCGGTGGTCGCCGATGAGCACAAAATGTTCGAACCTGGTAAGCAGGCCGAGCAATTGCGGCTCGAGCAGTTGCGAGGCTTCATCCACCACCAGGCGTTCAAATTTTTTCAGTTTGAGCAACGTTTCGTTTTGCGCAAACGACGCCACTGTGCTCACAAAAATGCGACGGCTTTCGAGCACGCTGCGCAGTTCGGCACGGTTGCTCACGCCCGCCACTTTTTTGCTCAAAAGCTGTTCGCGGTAAGGCGCCGCCGTGGAAAAACGCGAGCCTATGCGCAGGTACTGGTCGCGGATATCGCCGCCCAAAGAATCGAGGGCTTCACAAATTTCATCCACCGCGCGGTTGGTGTACGCGAGCAACAGCAGGTTGTCGGAGGTGTTTTCCAAAACCCAACCCGCCACAGCGCGCAGCATGACGCTGGTTTTCCCTGTTCCCGGCGGACCCCAAAGCAGGAAAAAATGCTGCGAAGCCACGATGTTTTGAAAAACCTGGACTTGTTCGTCGGTGAGGTCCTGTTCCCTACGGGATGACAACAAGGGGGCTTTGTCATCCCGTAGGGACTTGTCATCCTGTAAGGACTTGTCATCCCGTAGGGAACTCTGTAAGGACCCCTCAAGCAGCAACTTTCTTTTGGCAGCCGGCGCATTGGCCCACTCGAACAAACCGCGGTACATGGACGTAAACGACGAGTCCATCAAATCGGGTTCGAGGCTCCAGCTGCCGGTGGTTTCGAAAGGTTTGAGGTTAAATTGCCTTGAACGCAGCTGTACTTCCACGAGTTCCGGTCCCAAAGCCGTGATGCTGCATTTGATCACCTGGTGGTTCAGGGCGCTGTCGTCGGGTCTTTCCGCGGGGTACAACACGGCGATGTCGCCCACGCGGAAATTGGCGAGCGGATTGGTTTTTTCGGTTTTCCGGAACACCACCACGGGATCGGGCTGGTTGGCGCGGTTGTCCACGAGTTCGAGGTGACTGAGGATGCTGAACGCCTGTTCCTTATCGGCGAGCGTGCTGCGCCACAAATTGGCGTGACCGCTGTGGCCCAGTTCGGAGTTTTCGGCGCCTACTTTGCTCAGCCAGTTTTCGCGTGCGGTGAAACCGCAAAAAGCGTTGAAATACCGCCGTTCGAGGTTGCTGAGGGCTTCGTAGGCTTGTTCAAAACGCAGGATATCGCGTTGCAAAAAACCTTTTCCCGAAAAAGCGTTGCTGCGTAATCTTTGAAAAATGGGTACGGGTTCGTCGCCCGGACGAATCTTCATCAGCAACCTTTCAATGCCGAGCAATTGGTTGCGCACCTGCAGGGCTTCCCATTGTTCGGGGGCCACGGTGGGCGCGAAACGCAGCGGACGTTCGTCGAGACCCGAGTACAAAATGTATTTCGCCGGGTCGGTATCTGCGCCGTACACCGAGCGTACGAGCAGGTCGTAAAGCAGGGTTTGGGTGAAATGGCTGCGCTGGATGCCGTAGCTGTTGGGGTGAAAAGGCGTGCCGCTTTTGAGTTCCACGATGGCCGACTGCGTGCCGCTGCGGTGGAAAAGGTCGAGACGGCCCTGCAAACCGTAGGTTTCGCTGAAAAAAGCCGGTTCGAGCACGGCGTTTTCAGCGTCGATGCCCTGGCGGGCAAAACCACCGGCGGCCATGGCTTTGAGGTTGACGTAGTGTTTTTGGGCTTTGCCCGAAAGTTCGCGCACCTCGCGGTCGTTCATGGCAGCGTAAGCGAACGGGTATTGCTGGAAGGTTTCACGGAACAAACCGGGGAAATCGATGTCTGGTTCGGTGAGCAGGCGGTCGAGGAAATGGTTGGCCACGTTGCCGAGCAGCAAGGCGGGCGTACTTTCCATCGGCAGGAATTTTTTCACCAAATGGTACAGTGGCTCCGCGCCGTTTTCTTTAAAACATTCCGATACCGCCGATACATCGAACAAATAATCGGGCTCAATCACCAAAGCTCTCGGCCGGTATTCGCCACCTGCGCGCACCTCCACATCGATGAGGCGTAGCGTGACCGGAAAACCAAAAATTTTGCGGATGAGTTGTATGCTGGGATTGAAGTTGTCGTTGCGTTCGGGCAGGTTGTACATCACGCGTACCCGTTGTCCATCGTCGTTGCTTTCGTCGGAGGAGATGAAACAGTTGTTTTCCGCATCGTCGGCCATGGCCACCACCCGAATGGAAGGCAGGGTAGCGGCAAGTCGTGGATTGTTCTCTTCGGGCGTGTCGGCGCCTTCGGGAAAATAGCCGCGGATGTTGTCCGGAACATCGCTGCCGCAAAGCAAAGCAACCGCTTCGGAAAGCGCCATGATGCCACGATTCACGTCGCTGTCGTACACTGCGTAACCTTGCCGGGTACGTACACAAGCCCGGCGGAAATGGTGGATACGCCTGAGCGTGGCGGCGTCGATCTGGAATTGGTGTCCTACGTAACTGATTCGGGCGAAAAGGGTACTGAATGCCAGTTGTTCTTTCTTGGTGGCTTCGCCAAAAAGTTTTTCCAGTAAAACGCCGAGCGCCAGTACTTTTTCAGCAGCTTTCCACGACGGATGCTCTGCGACTTTTTCTATTTCGCGGAAAAAAAGAATGGCGAGTTCGGGCGTCATTGGAATAGTTGCAAGTAGCAAGTTGCAAGTTACAAGTAGCAAGTGGTGTGTACTTGCCACTTGCTACTTGCAACTTGCTACTAGTTTATTTCTTCGCCCAAAGGTTGTACTTCAAAATACAATACATGGCACGGAAGCCATCGCGGGCGCCGATTTTTTTGCCTTCGGCGTAGCTGCGGCCGTAGTAAGAAATGCCGACTTCGTAGATGCGTATTTCGGGAATGCGGCTGATTTTGGCGGTTACTTCGGGTTCGAATCCGAACCGTTTTTCGCGCAGTTTCAGGTTTTTAACCATGTCCGCACGGAAAAGCTTGTAGCAGGTTTCCATGTCGGTGAGGTTGAGGTTCGTCATGGCGTTCGAGAGGAACGTGAGGAACTTGTTGCCGATGCTGTGCCAGAAGAACAGGATGCGGTGGGGCCGGCCACCCATGAACCGCGAACCAAAAACCACATCCGCATAACCATCGAGGATGGGGCGTAAGAGGATGTTGTATTCGTTCGGGTCGTATTCCAGGTCGGCGTCCTGAATGATGATGTATTTACCGGAAGCGTGTTGAATGCCTGTGTGCAACGCAGCGCCTTTGCCCTGGTTGACTTCGTGGCGCAGGTAGCGGATGTTCAGGTCAGGATTGGCGTCCATGTAACGGTTGATGGCGCCCTCGGTATCATCACTGGAGCAGTCGTTGGTAATGATGAGTTCCTTTTGCATGCCCGCAACCAATTCAACAGCTTTGATTTTGTCGAGGATGCGGTGGATGGTGCGTTCTTCGTTGTACGCGGGTATGACGATGGACAAGGTTTCACTCATAGGAAACGGTAACAGGTTTTGCGCTTTAAAGGCGTTAAAAATCAAGGCCCAAAGGTACAGCGAAGATTTGGGATTGCGCTTCCGGGCATGATTTTACCCGCTTTTCGCCCGTTCCGGAACAAAAAACTGACACGAATGACTTTTTTTTAAAATTTTAACAAAAAAAACACAAAAAAGAGAAACTTTAATGTGGATTGCCCCGTTAATGGTTTAGTAATCAATTATTTAATACCCCTTGCTGCAAAACTACAACACTATGGAACAGAGCAATTCAACCTTCAGCCGTTTGTGGCACAAATCGCCTAAGTTGGCGATGGAATACCTGCGCCGGAAAGTGACCCGACAGGCCAAAAAAATAATTCCCATCGATGATTGGAAAGAAAATTGGCTTGGCGAAGAAATGCGTCCTTTCAACAGTCAGCATTCGTAAAACGCAATTCATTTTTCTTGTCTTATACCTGGTTTATTTGGCCGGGAATGGGTTTTTGTCCCCATTCCCGGCCTTTTTTATTTGATCAGAATTTTCTTTTTTTTATACTTTGGAAAGTTAAGTATGCCAATAATCGGGGAATTCAGCACATTTGCCCAATTGCCATAAACTCACAAGGGCATATGCTGTTTACGTTTTGCACCCTTACATTTGTCCGATGCTTAGATACTCCCTCGTTTTTTGTGCCATCACCCTGTTTTTTGCCGCCTGCGGCAAAAAAGAAGCCTCTAAAAGTGGTGCAGCCGCACCAGTCCGTGCCGATTATGCCGTTCAGGCTGTGGAAGGTTATGTGGTTAAAACCAGTCCGCTCACCGAAGTCGTAACCGCCGGTGGCACCTTGCTTCCTTCCGAGTCGACCGAATTGCGGCCCGAAGCGACCGGTCGTGTCGTAAAACTCAACCTTCCTGAAGGCAAGGCTGTGCGTAAAAACGAATTGTTGTTGAAAATTTTCGACGAGGATCTTCAAACCCAATTGCGCAAGTTGCAAACACAGCTCAGTCAGGCAGAAATCACCGAACAACGTCTGGGCGACCTGCTCAAAGTAAAAGGGGTGAGCCAGCAGGAATACGATCTTGCTGCACTTCAGGTACAAACGCTCAAAAGCGAGATGGAACTCGTGCAAATCAACATCCGAAAAACGGAATTGCGTGCACCGTACGACGGCGTCATCGGTCTGCGGCAAATCAGTCCGGGCGCCTATGTGAGCCCAGCCAATGTGGTTGCCACACTCCGCGCCCTGAATACGCTCAAACTCGATTTTTCCGTGCCTGAAAAATACAGCAGTTTGCTTCGCGCCGGCCAAAAGGTGGAATTTACCTTGCAAGGCGGCGCCAAAACATACACAGCTACCGTCATTGCCACCGAACAAAGCATCAATGCCGATACGCGCAACCTGCAGGTTCGCGCCCTTGTGAAGGACGTGAACAAGGAATTGCTTCCTGGCGCGTTTGCCGAAGTAAAACTAGCCCTCGGCAGCAATGCCCGCGCCCTCATGATCCCTTCGCAAGCCATTATTCCGCAGGCACGTGACAAAAAAGTGATCGTCAGCAAAAACGGCATCGCCAATTTTGTGACCGTTAAAACGGGCGTCCGCCAAACCGAAATGGTAGAAATCACCGAAGGCCTCTCCGCCGGCGATACGATCGCTACCACCGGCATTTTGTTTTTGCGCCCGCAGTCGCCGGTGAAGTTTTCGAAGGTGGAGTAAAATTAGTCGGTTGGTAAGTTGGTCGGTTAGTCAGTTAGTCGGTTGGTCGGAAAAAATCAGTTGTCTCGCTTAGCTCGATATGACAAGCCACTGATAATCAGCGCTTTGTCATGTCGAGCGAAG
>JADLBE010000180.1 GCA_020847915.1 Saprospiraceae bacterium
ACCTACCAAAAATTGGGTAGCATCGCCGAGAATGGGCGTTTTGAAAGCTCGCTCGAGGGAGCAGTGGAAGATGGAGGTGACTTGGGCGGTGGTTTTCATGGGTTAAATATCCGTTTAAATCCGCGTTGCTTGCATCCGTGTCATCCGCGTTCCATTACGATGATCCAATGGAACGCGGAAAACACGGATGCCAGCAACGCGGATTTACACAGATTTTTTAAAGCATTCCTTCCACTGCTTCTACCGCAGCTTTCAAGCCGCTCACATCGCTACCACCTGCCGTGGCGAAAAACGGTTGTCCGCCGCCGCCGCCGTTGAGGTGTTTTTTGGCGAGTTCGCGTACGATGCTGCCGGCGTTCAGGCCTTTGTCTTTCACCAGACTGTCGCTGATTTTCACCGTGAGCATCGGCTTGCCGTCGGCCGAAACGGTGCCGAAAGCCACGACTGCCGGGGCGAGTTCGCGTTCGAGTTCGAAGGCAAGGGTTTTGATGGCGTTGGCGTCGTTGATGGGCAACAGGGCGGTCACGAGTTTGATGCCGTTTACGTCGCGTGCCTGACCGCGCAAGCCTTCGCGCAGACCGGAAGCTTGTTCCTGCACCAGTTTTTCAATTTCCTTTTGCAAACGGCGGTAATCTTCGTAGAGGTCGGCCACGGCTTTCACCAAGTCTTTGCCTTTGACGAAGGTGCGGATGGCCGCTACGTCCTGTTGCAGATCGGACACGTATTTTTCGGCACCTTCGGCTGTGAGGGCCTCGATGCGGCGTACACCGGCAGCTACTGCTCCTTCCGACACGATTTTGAAATAGCCGATGTTGCCCGTGCTACGCACATGGCAGCCACCGCAAAGTTCGCGCGAGTACGTGGGGTCGAAGGTGATCATACGCACGGTTTCGCCGTATTTTTCACCAAACAACATCATCGCACCCGATTTTTTGGCCTCTTCTATGGGCAGTTTGCGCGATTCTTCAAGCGGCACATCCTGGCGGATTTTTTCGTTTACGATCTTTTCGATTTGCGCAATTTCCTCGTCGGTTACTTTTTGGAAATGTGCGAAGTCGAAACGCAACGTCTGGTCGTCGAGGTACGAACCTTTTTGTTGCACGTGGGTGCCGAGCACCTTGCGCAGGGCGGCGTGCAAAAGGTGGGTGGCCGAGTGGTTGCTTTCGGTGAGGCGGCGTTTGCGTTCGTTCACCACGCAATGCACGGTGGGGTCCTGCATGTAGTCGGGCAGGCGCTCCACGACGTGGATCACGAGGTCGTTTTCTTTTTTTGTATCGAGCACGCGGATGGTTTCGCCGGCAAATTGCAGGTAACCCGTGTCGCCCACCTGGCCGCCGCCTTCGGGGTAAAACGGCGTTTTGTCCAACACCACATGGTACTGTTCTTCGTTTTTGATCACCACCGTGCGGTACTTGATCACGTGGGCGTCGCGCAATTCGAGCTGGTCGTAACCCACAAATTCGGGATTCAACTCGTCGCGGAGTACCACCCAGTCGCCCACCGTTTTGGCGGCGTCTTTGCGCGAGCGTATTTTTTGTTCCTGCAGGGCAGCTTCGAAACCGGCTTCGTCCACAGACCAGCCTTTTTCTCCCCCGATCAAACGGGTAAGGTCGATTGGAAAACCAAACGTATCGTACAGTTCGAACGCCTGTTCGCCGCTGATGGTGTTGTTTTTTACATCCAAAACGTCGATGCGTTTCAACCCACTTTCCAACGTGCGCAGGAAACTTTTTTCTTCTTCCAAAATCACACGCATCACAAAGTCGAGCTGTGCGTTGAGTTCCGGGAACACGTCGCTGAAATCCTCGGCGAGGATGGGCAGCAGGCGGTAAAGAATGGGCTCCTTCAGGTTGAGGAAGGAGTAGTAATAACGTACGGCGCGGCGCAAAATGCGACGTATCACATAACCGGCGCCCGTGTTGGAGGGCAATTCACCGTCGGCGATGGTGAAACTCACGGCGCGCAGGTGGTCGGCCACCACGCGCATGGCGATGTCGGTTTTGCTCCAGTTTTCATCCACGCCCGGGTACGTGCCGGTGTATTTGATGCCCGAGTAATTTTCGAGGAAGTTGATGAGCGGCAGGAAAACGTCGGTGTCGTAGTTGGAGTTGCTGCCCTGCACGGCGCGGCAAAGGCGTTCGAAACCCATGCCTGTGTCCACACTTTTGGCGGGAAGTACATCCAAAGAGCCGTCGGCTTTGCGGTTGAACTCCATAAACACGTTGTTCCACACTTCGATCACGTTCGGGTCGTCGGCATTTACGAGGTCGCGTCCATCAACGCGGGCGCGTTCTTCGTCGGAGCGCAGGTCGACGTGGATTTCGGAGCAGGGGCCGCACGGACCTTGCTCACCCATTTCCCAAAAATTTTCTTTTTTGCCGAAAGGCAAAATGCGGTCCTCCGGAACGAACTGTTTCCAGGTGTCGAATGCTTCCTGGTCGAACGGCAGGTTTTCTTTTTCATCACCTTTAAAAACCGACACGTAAAGGCGGTCTTTCGGGATTTTGTACACTTCCGTGAGCAGTTCCCACGACCAGGCGAGGGCGTCTTTTTTGAAATAATCGCCGAACGACCAGTTGCCGAGCATTTCGAACATGGTGTGGTGGTAACCGTCGCGGCCCACGTCTTCAAGGTCGTTGTGCTTGCCCGTCACGCGCAGGCATTTTTGCGTATCGGCCACACGTTTGGCGGGCGGCGTTTGGTTGCCGAGGAAAAAATCCTTCAGCGGCGCCATACCCGAGTTGATAAACATGAGGGTAGGGTCGCTTTTGGCAACGATGGGAGCGGATGGGATGATTTTATGGCCCTTGGAGGCAAAAAAGTCCAGGAAATGGCGGCGTATCTGGCGTGACGTCATAGTGTAGCGAGGATTTAAGGGCGCAAAGGTAGGGAAAAGCGCATTGTCATCCCAGCGCAGCGTGGGATCTGTCCCATTCCAACGTATCTTTTTCTTCGTTTTTTTGCGGTAATGGAACAGATCCCACGCTGCGCTGGGATGACAACACCCCTTTCCTTACCTTTGCGCCCACTTATGGCAAAAAAACAAATCATACTCCCCAACGTCCCCATCCACGGCATGGCCGACCGCGGTAAAGGCGTGGGCCGCACGGCCGACGGCCTCACCGTGTTTGTTGAAGGGGCAGTGCCCGGCGACGTGGTGGACGTGTACGTTCAAAAGAAAAAAGGCGGTTTTGCCGAAGGCAAAGTTGAAAACCTGATCACACCCGCTCCCGGCCGTATCGAGCCGTTTTGCAGCCATTTCACCATTTGTGGCGGCTGCAAATGGCAAAACCTGAGCTACGAAGAACAACTGCACCACAAACAACAGGTGGTGGAAGATGCCCTTAAACGCATCGGTAAAATTGATGTGGAGGAGATGCGCCCCATCCTCGGCGCACCGGAAACAACGTATTACCGCAACAAACTCGAATTCGGCTTCAGCAACCGCCGCTGGCTGCTGCCCGGTGAAATGGACGATGTAGACCCCGAAACAGCCGACCTCAACGCCCTGGGCTTCCACAAAGCGGGCTTTTTTGATAAAATCATCGACATCCAGCACTGTTACCTTCAGGGCGGTCCGTCGAACGAGATCCGCAATTTTGTACGTGCATACGCCACCGAAAACAAGCTGGAATATTACGACATGCGCCGCCACAAAGGTTACATGCGCAACCTCATGGTGCGTTATTGTACCACGGGCGAACTTATGCTGCTGGTGAGCGTTGCCCGCGACGAGCCGGAAAAACTTTTTCCCCTGCTCGACGCCATTTTGGAAAAATTCGGCGACCAAATCACCACACTGGTGTACAACATCAACACCAAATTCAACGATTCGCAGTTCGATTTGGACATGATTACTTACCACGGCAAAGGTTATGCGATCGAACAAATTGGCGATTTGAAGTTTAAAATCGGTCCGAAATCGTTTTTTCAAACCAACACACGCCAGGGCAAGGTTTTGTACGACGTGGCCGCTGAATTTGCAGGACTAACGGGAAATGAAAACGTGTATGACCTGTATACCGGTACGGGAAGCATCGCTTTGTACCTGGCGCGGCAAGCCAAACACGTGGTGGGCATCGAGGAAATACCCGAAGCCATTGCCGATGCCGAGGAAAACATGAAACTCAACGGCATAACCAACACGACATTTTACGCCGGCGACGTAAAAAACGTGTTGTCGCCGGAATTTACGGAACTTCACGGCCGTCCCGACGTGGTTATCACCGATCCGCCGCGCGCAGGCATGCACGAAAAAGCCGTGCGTTTTTTGCTCGATCTGGCGGCGCCGCGCATCGTGTATGTGAGCTGCAATCCTGCCACGCAGGCCCGGGATTTGCAGTGGTTGTCCGAAAAATACGCCGTGAAACGTTCGCAGGCGGTAGATATGTTTCCGCATACACACCACATTGAAAACGTGGTGTTGCTGGAGTTGAAACCAGGATTTTAGTTCCCACGCTTCGCTGGGATGACAATTTGAAAAACACATTATGCTAAGTTCCATCAGCGCCCTGATCCTCCGTTTGTGGGGATGGAAAATAACCGGCTCATACCCTTTTCATGTTGATAAAGTGGTGATTGCCGTTGGTCCGCACACCTCCAACTGGGATTTTCCGGTGGGTGTGTTGGTGAACAGTGCAGGGCGATACAACGCCAATTATGTTGGGAAACACACCATTTTTAAACCGCCTTTTGGTGGTTTTTTCCGCTGGCTGGGCGGCATACCCGTGGACCGCAGTAAAAAAACAGGCGGAAACTTCGTGTCTGCAACCGTGGAAGCTTTCAATCGTGAAAAACGCATGCATTTGGTGATTTCGCCCGAAGGCACACGCAAAAAAGTGGACAAAATCCGCAGTGGTTTTTACTACATCGCCGTCGGAGCAGGCGTGCCCATCGCGTTTTGTCAGTTCAATTGGGGAAAAAAGGAAGTGTATTTCGATCCCGTGTTTTTTTACCCCACCGGCGACGAGGAAAAAGACCTCGAATACGTGTGGAATTATTTCAAAGGCATCCCCGGTTACAATCCGGAACTGGGGATCAACTGAACCTCAAACCATTGGAAACCACAGCTTTTGCGCCTGCGTCGATCGGCAACATCGGCGTCGGTTTCGACATCATGGGTTTGGCCCTGCACCACCCAGGCGATGAAGTGACCGCCCGTTTTACCAACAAACCCGGCATCACCATCGGCCGCATCACCGGCGACGGCGGCAAACTGCCCCTCGATCCGGCCAAAAACACCGCCGCCGTAGCCGCTCGAGTGTTGCTGGAACAACTCGGCGAAACGGGTCGCGGCATCGAGTTGGATATCCACAAAAAAATGCCTTTCGGCAGCGGTTTGGGCAGCAGCTCGGCCAGCGCCGTGGCCGCCGTGGTGGCGGTGAATGCTTTGCTCGGCAGTCCGAGACTCAAATACGATCTTTTGCACGCGGCCGTGCTCGGCGACCAGGCAGCCACGGGAGCTTACATCACCGACAATGCCGCGCCATCGCTCTTGGGCGGCATCGTGCTCATCCGCGACGGCGCCACACTCGATGTACACAACCTGCCTGTACCGCCGGGCTTGTATGCCACGGTGGTGTACCCGCACGTGGAGGTGCTCACGAAAAACGCGCGCGCCGTGTTGAAACCCGACGTGCCCATGCCCACCTACATTCGCCAAAGCGCCAACGTGGCGGCGTTTGTGACGGCGTTGTACAAAGCAGATTACGCTTTGCTGGGCCGTTGCCTGCGCGACGATGTTGTGGAACCCCAACGCGCAGGGCTCATTCCCGGATTTTACGACGTGAAAGAAGCGGCCATGACCGCGGGCGCCCTGGGTTGCAGCATTTCAGGAGCGGGGCCGTCGGTATTTGCCTTAAGTACACGTGAAACAACGGCGCAACAGATCGGAGAGGCGATGATGGCGGCGTTTGGGAAACACGGGATCAAAAGCGAGTTGTTTGTGTCGCTGGTGAATGAGAAAGGGGCGGAGGTAATCCCATAATTTCTCAAACCATTACTTTAACTTACCCGGTATAGTTTTTCTTTTTACCTGATATTTTGTAGGATCTTCCTTAACAATCTCCAGGGACTTATGGGTATCAGCATTACCGATTTTATAATATGCAAGCGTTTTTTTATAGGTAACTACATGTTTCCTTTTTATCGTTTCTGACTTAGCATAAGAAACCATGGTATTGCTGGAAAGTTCATGAATCAGGTTAATGGAATCTAAGCCTTCCAAATCTGAAGTTGATTGCGCAAGAATCTGAATAAGCTCACCCAAGAACCTCCTTTTGCGAGACAAATATTGATCTGCCATCAATTGGCTTCCACCTGACTGATGTTTATCAATCATTATATCAAGCTTCTGAATTTGTTCAATCAGCCATTCAACTTGTATTGCTTTAGATTTTATCGATTTCATGTTTGAAAATGGTAATTTCGATTAGACCCTTTTTATATTTTTTACCTCTTGAACTTGGTCTTGTTTTGGTGAAAAAATCAAGCCAATATGCACAATCAGATTCAGTAAAATTTCTTTTTACATGCATTTCAGGGTATTCAATGACGAAATATCCATCTAGCATCAAATTCTTGAAAAGACTCTCATTGTTAAAAGCCGTTTCCAACAATAATTCATATTCGTCGGCTAATTCCATACTTACAAAAAATACGAAATCTATATCATTTGGCTCTGCATCGATATTTGTGAAGCTCCCATTTATCCAAATTTTTAAAGTTTCTGTTTGCGTTTTTTCAAAGAGTTGGGATACAAAAACCAAAAAATTGGAGAAAAGTAAATTTCTATTCTCTGATTGATTGTGTTCAACAAACCACTTTTTGAATGTTTCAAGGTTAGTTGGAACAAGTCGTTCATAAGGTAAAAGGTATCCGTTTGAATCAAACTCCATAGAAATAGGCAACAGACAAAGTTATTTGATTTGAAGCAAAGTTGAAAGGTACAACCAATAATTACACCCAACATTTCCAAAAAACCCCCATTTTCGCCTTCCAACAAATTCCCTCCCGCATGATGCCCATCCGCCTTTTTTTCATTCCCGTGTTTTTGCTTTTGTTCTCCTGCAACGGAAACAGCCAAACGGCCACGGCGCCGCAGCCTCCGCAAATCATTCCCCAACCTTTAAAAGTGGTAAACGGGGAAGGTTTTTTTGAAATCAAGGCCGACACGAAAGTATTTTTCCCCGCGGCATCGCCCGATTGGGAAATGGCGGCACAGTATTTTATGGGTTTGGCCAACACGGCCACGCGGTACAAGCTGCCTCAGGAAACGTTTGCCAAAACGACCAAACCGGGCGCCAACGGGATCTATTTTTTGCCCGATGCCACCATCAAAAACCCGGAGGCGTATGTTTTGGAGGTAAAAAGCGGCAACATTGTGGTACGCGCCGGATCGGCAGCCGGAGCTTTTTACGCCGTTCAAACACTTCGCCAACTTTTCCCGCCCGAATTCAACGGCATACCGCGTTACCGGGGCATACGCTGGTGGGCGCCGGCTTGCACGGTCACCGATGAGCCACGGTTCGGGTACCGGGGGTTGCACCTCGACGTGGCCAGGCATTTTTTCCCGGTCGAGTTCATTAAACGTTACATCGACCTGCTGGCCATGCACAAACTCAACCGTTTCCACTGGCACCTTACCGACGACCAGGGCTGGCGCATCGAGATCAAAAGTCGACCAAAATTGCAGGAAATAGCTTCTTGCCGCACTGAAACGCTCATCGGACACTATTCAGACAAACCTGAAAAATTCGACGGCAAACCCTACTGCGGCTACTACACCCAGGAAGAAGTAAAAGCCGTGGTGGAATACGCTCGCCAACGTTTCGTAACCATTGTACCCGAAATCGAAATGCCGGGCCACGCACGCGCTGCCGTAACCGCCTACCCGAATCTGGGTTGCACGGGCGGACCGTACACATCGGCTACGTATTGGGGTGTTTTTGAAGACGTTTTTTGCGCCGGCAACGAAGAAAC
>JADLBE010000181.1 GCA_020847915.1 Saprospiraceae bacterium
CTGCCCGCGCAGATCGGGTCGGGGGTGACAGCTTTTACCTCCACCGACCAGGTGACACGTATCGAACTCGTGACGGTGCAAAACCTGCTGAATGCCACCGGGAAAACCTTGTATGTGGAAAAGGAGCACAGCATCGATGCGGCGACCGCCATCAGTGGTTCCGGACCGGCGTATGTGTACTATTTTATGAACGCCATGATTGATGCCGCCAAAAACATGGGCTTTTCACCTTCCGAGGCCGAACTGCTGGTAAGTCAGACGTTTAGCGGCGCGGTGGACCTGTACCACAACGCCGATTTGAGCTGCGAATCCTGGATCAGCAGGGTAGCGAGCAAGGGCGGAACCACCGAGGCGGCGTTGCGGGTTTTTTCACAGAAGGCGTTGCACGAAGCCATTGTGGAGGGCGCCCAGGCAGCCCTGCAACGTGCAACCGAACTCGGACGTTGAAATTTTACCCAATTGGTGACACGAAAGTTAAAAAGTTTGGTGCGGCTGCCGGAAAACCCCTATGTTTAGCCTTGCAAATATCATTGTGTCGAATACATCCGAAAATCTTTTAGCTTATGATGAATGAATACGTCCGTTCGGTCATGACAACGAACGTGATCACACTCACTCCCCACAATACCCTTGGCGAGGTTCGCGAAATTTTAATGCGCGACCACATCCACCACATTCCAATTGTGGAAGGCCACAAACTGGTCGGTATGATTTCGTCGTGGGATATTTTTAAACTCGGCAAATCGGTCGAGGAATACCAAAACATGCTCGTTGGCGACATCATGGTAACCAAGGTAGCAACCATGGAAGCCGATCAACACCTCGGCGCAGCTGCCGAAGTTTTGATGGAACACCGCTTCAATGCCGTACCCATTGTTGATGACAACCGCGCACTTGTCGGCATCATCACGACCTACGACATTCTGAAGTACGAGTACCTGAAAGAGTATCCGGAAAATCTGGAGAAATTCATTCCGGAGAACATGTGATCAGGATTTCCAGGACTTGTCCCGAATTTTTATGAGGGATCTAGATTTGCAGGATTTTTATTTCAGGATGGTTACACTTCAAGGTGCGTCAATCCTGCAATTAAAATCCTGTAAATCTTTTAATCCTAAAATCCTGATCGGTTGTTGAACTTGCTCCGCTGCTTGTTGTTGTTTATCGCCTAAAGCAAACACAACATGTCGGTATATACGCTCAAACGCGTGCAGCGCCTTCCCATAAGCCTCGAGAAGGCCTGGGATTTTTTTTCTTCCCCCCTCAATTTAAAGGACATTACACCCGAATACATGGGTTTCAACGTGACCTCCGACATGGAGTTCCTGAAAAAAATGTATCCCGGCCAGGTGATCACCTACACCGTAAAACCCATCCTGGGCATCCCGCTTTTTTGGATGACGGAAATCACACACGTTCGCGACCAGGAGTTTTTTGTGGACGAGCAACGTGTAGGACCCTACAAAATGTGGCACCACCAGCACCACTTCAAAGCTGTGGATGGCGGCGTGGAAATGACCGACCTGGTGCATTACCAACTTCCACTCGGTTTACTTGGCAACATCGCCAACGCGCTTTTTGTACGGCGCCAGCTCGAAGGGATTTTTGACTACCGAATTAAAAAGCTGGAAGAACTGTTTTAAAAATCCGTTTAAATCCGTGTTGCTTGCATCTGTGTCATCTGTGTACCAATCACCACGTAGTGCAATGGTACACAGATGACACGGATGCAAGCAACACGGATTTACACAGATTTTTTTCGAAAAAAACGGATTTTAAACTGCCTGCTGCCTGCTGCCCACTGCCTGCTGCACCGCAATACTTTCCTGGTGCACGGCGCTTAGTATTTTTTCCACAAACGGTTCCCCCAAACCGCGCTCTCGCGCCTGCACAAACGCATTTTCCAACACCTCGTTCCAACGCGAACTTTGCAAAATGGCGATGTTGTTGCGTTGTTTGTATTGTCCGATCGACTCGGCACAACGCATGCGCCGGGCCAGCAGGTTGAGCAGTTCCAGGTCGATTTCATCGATTTTGTGCCTCAGATTTTCCAAATTTTCGAGGAAAACAGGGTCTTCGCTGCTTGCCGCGCGCAGGTTCAAACTTTTGATCAGTTCGCCGTAGACGGTGGGTGTGATTTGTTGTTTGGCGTCGCTCCAGGCCTCGTCGGGATTGGGGTGTACTTCGGTCATGAGTCCGTCGTAGTTCAGGTCGAGGGCATGTTGTGCTATTTCCAAAAGGTCGTGGCGGTTGCCGCAGATGTGGCTGTTGTCGCACAACAGTGGCAGGTCGGGCATACGCCGCCGCAACTCGATCGGTATTTCCCACCACGGGGCGTTGCGGTAAGTTGTTTTGGCGTACGCCGAAAAACCGCGGTGGATGGCCCCGATTTGGGTAATGCCGGCATTCCGGATGCGTTCGATGGCGCCGATCCACAACTCAAGGTCGGGATTTACAGGGTTTTTTACCAGAACAGGTATGTCCACGCCGCGCAAAGCATCGGCGATTTCCTGCACGGAAAATGGGTTTACGGTGCTTCTTGCGCCAATCCAAAGCACATCGACGCCGAACTTCAATGCTTCGTATACCTGCTGGGCATTGGCCACTTCGGTGGTTACACGCAGTCCGGTTTCCTGTTTTACCTTGCGCAGCCACGGCAGGGCCTCGGCCCCGAGTCCTTCGAATGCGCCCGGACGGGTGCGGGGTTTCCAGATGCCTGCACGAAACAAATCAACACCCTGTTGGGCGAGTTCGCGGGCGGTTTGTAACATTTGTTCCTCACTTTCGGCCGAGCACGGACCGGCGATGAGGAAAGGGCGGGAACCTGATTTTTGAAACATGGCGGTATTTTTTTGAATTTCTGATGTCGGGTGGTTGAGCGGTTGTAGGGGCGCCCCTTGCGGGTGCCCTGGCTGCGAGGTTGCGGGTGCCCTGGCTGTGAGGTTGCGGGTGTACCTTGCGGGTGCCCTGGCTGCGAGGTTAAGGGCACCCGCAAGGGGCGCCCCTACAGACGATGCATGTTATCCTATGATCCTTCGTATCTCATTGGCTTGTTCAATCAATTGAAAAAACGTGTTGAAATCCTGTTTGATGAGCAAGGACCGGAAACGGCTCACGGTGTTGATGTATTCGTCGAGCACGTCGAGCACGTTGTCGCGGTTTTGCCGAAAAATGGGTATCCACGTCTCGGGATTGCTTTTCGCCAGCCTCACCGTACTGCCGAAACCGCCGCTGGCGAGTTCAAAAATTTGTTCTTCTTCTTTTTCTTTAGCCAAAACGGTGAGCGCAAGCGCAAAAGACGCGATGTGCGAAATGTGCGACACGTAAGCCACGTGCAGGTCGTGGTCGGCGCCGGGCAGTTCGCTGAAGTGCATGCCCATCGACCGGTACATTTTTCGGGCGGTTTCCACGGCGGCGTCGTCGCTGTTTTGGATGTCGCAAAAAACACAACATTTGCCTTCAAACAAATTCGACAACGCCGCCTCAGGACCTGAATATTCGGTGCCGGCCATGGGGTGGGTAGCCACATAACGACTACGGTTGGAATGGTTTTTTACGGCATCCAAAACGGCTTCCTTGGTGGAGCCCGCGTCGATGATGGTTTGATGCTTTTGTATGCCGTCGAGGTATTTGGGCAGCAGTGTGGCCAGGCTGTCGACAGGTGTGGCCAGGATGATAAGGTCGGCCCGACGGATGGCTTCGGCTTCGTCCACAATGTCATCCACGATCCCCAATTCCAGGGCTTTTTGAGCGTTTTTCTCATTTTGGTCTACCCCTAAGCGTGTTACCCCCGGCATGTTTTTGCGCAGTGCAAGTCCAAACGAACCGCCGATCAGACCCAATCCGATGATGCTAACAGTTTTCATGAACGGTCTGATTTTCAAGTTTTTGTTTTGAAAAATTTAAAAGTTTTTGGTGCGCTTCGCGCAAAATAGTCCCATCGCTGCACAACGATATGCGCACAAAGCGCCGCCCGTTTTTTCCAAAAATGCCACCCGGTGTGATGAACACGCCGGATTGTTCGAGCAAGTCATCGCTGAGGGCAAATCCGTCGGCATGGGTTTCGTCCACTTCACCCCAAACAAAAAGTCCCTGCTGGTTTGGGTCGAAACGGCAACCAATCGCAGACAAACAGGCCATGGCCAGTTTTTGGCGTCGGCGGTACACGTCGTTGAGTTCTGTAAACCAATCGGCGCCCAGCGAAAGCGCTTCCACGGCGGCTTGTTGTACGGGTAAAAATTGTCCGGAATCCAGGTTGCTTTTGAATTGCAAAACCCATTGCAACACGTCTTTCCTGCCCATCAAAACCCCGCAACGCCAGCCGGCCATGTTGTGCGATTTGCTGAGCGAATTGAGTTCCACGGCGTTTTCCATTCCTCCCTCGCAGGCGAGGATGCTTTGCGGCCGGTCGTTCAGAATGAAGCCGTACGGGTTGTCGTGGACGATTAAAATGCCGTGTTTTTTTCCAAAACTCACCAGATTTTGGAGCGTGTCTGTGTTTGCAGCCGCACCGCTGGGCATGTGTGGGTAGTTGGCCCACAATACTTTAACCCTGCTCAGGTCTGTTTTTTCCAACGCTTCAAAATCCGGTTGCCAGTTGTTTTGCGCCGTAAGGTCGTACGTACGAATGCCTGCGCCTGCGAGGTTGGTGGCGGCTGCATAGGTTGGGTAGCCGGGGTCGGGAACCAGGGCCTCGTCTCCCGGACCAAGCAGGGCCATGGCCAGGTGCAGGATGCCTTCTTTGGAGCCCTGCAGCGGCAGAACCTGCGTGACCGGGTTCAGGGTTACGTCAAAATGCCGCTGGTACCACGCCGCCCAGGCTTCGCGCAGGGCTGGAATACCGCTGTACGACTGGTAGCCGTGCGTGTGTGCTGATGCACTGCCGTGGTGCAAAGTTTCCACCACACGCGGGTGGGGCGGCAGGTCCGGACTGCCGATGCCCAAATTCAGAATCGTTCGTCCTTCGGCGCGCATCTGGGCGATTTGCCGCAGTTTTCCTGCAAAATAGTATTCCTGAACACCGTCGAGGCGGCTGGCGGGTTGTATGTTCATAAAGCCGCTGTGTTTTCTTTGTACACGCCGAGTACCCGGCTGGAGGTGGTCATGATGTCGATCAGTCGCAGGGTTTGTGGCAAAATGGCCGGGTTTGCAACGGTGAAATCGATGAAAAACAGGTATTCGCCGGGTACGCCGGGTTTGGGTACCGACTGGATTTTGGTCAGGTTGGCACTTTGTGCGGCCAGCATGGCCAGCAGTCGGCTGAGGCTTCCACTTTGGTGTGAAATGCTGCAAAACATCGACACTTTGTTGCCATGGACAGGCAGCACTTCCGGACGGCGTTCGAGGGCCAGGAAACGGGTCACGTTGGTGTCGTGGGTTTCGATGTTGGGGACCAGGATTTGCAGGCCGTAAACTTCGGCGGCCAGGGCACTGCCCACGGCGGCGATGGTGCGTTGGTTGTTTTGGGCGATGCGTTGCGCACTTGCGGCGGTATCGTCGCTTTCTACCAGGCGCAGGTGTGGGTGGCCGGCGAAAAAAGCATCGCATTGTGCCAGGGCCATGGGGTGGGAGTGTACTTCCGTGAGGTCGGAAAGTTTTACGCCTGGAAGTGCGAGCAGGTGTTGTTCGATGCGCAGGGAACATTCGCCGGTGATGTGCAGACCGGCATCCTGCAGCAGACGGTAGTTGCCCAAAATGCTGCCGGCGATGCTGTTTTCGATGGCCATAACGGCGGCATCGGCGGTGGAAGGTTGGGAGCAGAGGGCGACGAGTTGGTTGAACGTTGTGGCGGGCACAATGTCGATGCCGTCGCCGAACAACTGGCGTGCGGCCATTTCATGGAAAGCGCCGCGTACGCCCTGGATAACAATGCGGGAACGTGTTTTTGAAAGCGGCATGGAGAGCAGGGTAGAAGTGCGTTGGTGTGTCATGGATGGTAGCAGGGTGAAAAAAACAAAGCGGGAGCTCCTGTTGGTCAGGAACTCCCGCTTTGGTGTTTGTAACTACGTTTGTTTTTCGTTACACCGTTAGGGCATGGCTGTTCCTGTTCTTTCTTTCAAAAAAGAAAAAATAAAAAGAATAGCCAAAATAAACGGCGCTCTGAAGCATGTGTCTTGTATTATCGTACTGATACGGTGCAAATATGCAGGCAGTTTTTGGAAGTTGCAAGTGGGTCTTTAAAAAAACTTCCTACTTTCGTCTCTATTCTTTGTTGTTATCCTAATCGACAATCAACCATGTGTTATTCCAAAGCCCTTGGCAGCCTACGTCTGCTCGTTTTTTCGGCCATGCTGTTTTCCAGCATTTCAACGTTTGCACAACCCCAAACGCCGCCGCCGGCCTACCTGCCCGAATGGCAATCGCTTGATGCCCGCGCCACACCTACCTGGTGGCAGGACGCTAAATTCGGTATTTTCATCCACTGGGGGGTGTATTCCGTTCCAGCTTTCACCGCCAAAGGCAATTACGCCGAATGGTACCAGTATGCCCTCGAAACCAACGGTCACAACGGTCTGGTGCGCGCATTTCACGACAAAAACTTCGGCAAACGCTCGTATTACGACCTGGCCGACGATTTTAAAGCCACCCAGTTCAGACCCGAAGAATGGGCAGCCCTGTTTGAAAAAGCCGGCGCCCGGTATTCGGTGCTCACCTCCAAGCACCACGACGGCTTCTGCCTGTGGCCCAATGCACAGGCGTCCAAAACGTGGGGTTTTGCCTGGGATGCCAAAACACGGGGTCCAAAACGCGACCTCGTTGGTGAATACATGGCTGCTTTCAACAAATCCAAGGTTAAGCCCGGATTGTACTTTTCACTTTACGAATGGTACAACCCTTTGTGGAAATTTGACAAAGAGCGTTATGCCCGCGACCACGCCATGCCGCAGTTGTACGATGTGGTGAAAAAATACAACCCCTACATTGTTTGGGCCGACGGCGACTGGGACGCAACACCCGAAACCTGGCAATCCAAAGAGTTTCTGGCCTGGCTCTACAACGAAAGCACCGTGAAAGATGACGTGGTGGTAAACGACCGCTGGGGCTCCGGCGTGCGTTTCAACCACGGCGGCATTTACACGCC
This sequence comes from Saprospiraceae bacterium, assembly GCA_020847915.1. Lineage (GTDB taxonomy): Bacteria > Bacteroidota > Bacteroidia > Chitinophagales > Saprospiraceae > M3007. The sequence goes on from JADLBE010000181.1 coordinate 7,082, forward strand.
CGAATACCAGCCCGACCTTGGGTTCGACCATGCCTGGGAAGAAAGTAGGGGCATCGGTCACTCGTATGGCTACAACCGCAACGAAGATGCCTGGGATTACCTTTCGGGACAAGCCCTGGTTTTGAACCTCATTGATAAAGTGTCGCGCGGCGGCAACTTCCTGTTGGATGTTGGCCCCGATGCTTACGGACAAATACCACCCATCATGCAGGACCGTTTGCTCGAAATCGGCCGATGGCTTGATGAAAACGGAGAAGCGATTTATTTCAGCCGCAAATGGCGGATGAGCACGCAATGGAGCGAAGGAAACCGCGAATACAAACTTCCTGAAAACAGCAAAGACGATCTTTTGGTGAAACAAACCGTAGCACCGGAGCCTGGTTATGCCGTTAAAGAGGTGTTTTACACCTGGAATCCGCAGTCCAAAACCCTGTATGCCATTTTGCCCAAATACCCTGCCGACGGACGCATTGTGCTTAAAGATGTGGAATTTCCTTCCAGCACGGAAGTAACCATGCTGGCCACCAAGGAAAAACTTCGATTTGAAAACGGCAACAAACAAACGACTGTCTTTTTGCCGTCCTACGTGCCCGGAAAATTCAAATCGAACCACGCATTTACCCTAAAAATCAACGGTTACGGCGCTTTTGCTGAAAAACCGAAGATCGAAGTGGTGTACGATCCAGCTTCCATGAAAGCCAATGTGGTGATGACGGCCGTTACGCCCGGCGCTGTTACGCGGTTCACCGTCGACGGCAACGAACCTTCTCCAAATTCGCCGTTGTACGAAGCTCCCTTCCAACCCAGCGGGGAAGCTACCGTAAAAGCCAAAGCTTTTAGAAACGGTATGATCAGCAGCGAAGTGGCGGAAGTAGAAGTCAAATCACACACCATGATGCCGGCTTTGTCGCTTTTTCAGCAGCCATCCCCGGCCCTCACGGCCCAGGTTACACGTTCGGCAGGCGATAAATTCACTGCTGCAAGTGCAGAAAAAGGTACGGTTGTAAAAACCTACGACGCCCCCACGGTTCAACTCGACCCATCGTGTGAAACAGGCACTTGTGGCATGGTTTGGCGCGGTTACATCAAAATACCACAAACCCAGGGTTACCAGTTCTGGCTCGAATCCGACGACGGCAGCATGTTGTACCTCGACGGCGACCTGATCGTTAACAACGACGGCGACCATGGCATGGTGGAAAAATCAGGAACGGCTCTTTTGGCCCAGGGTTGGCACAACATCCGCATCGTGTATTACAACAACGGCGGCGGAGCAGGGATGCGCGTTTGGTTCGCACCCGTGGGCGGTGCCAGGCAAAAACTCGAGGGAGATCTTATTTGGCATTAAAAAATCTGTTTTTTATCTGTGTTCGAAGATCTGTGTCATCTGTGTACCATCGCACCATGTGATTGGTACACAGATGACACAGATCTTCGAACACAGATAAAAAACAGATTTTAATTTACAATCAATTTCCCGCTGCCGGCAAGCGCACCCTCCATCCGGATTTCAAAAAAACACAAACCGGAAGGCAAATCCTTGCGTTGAAGTTCGAAACGGGGTGTGGAAGCCGTGTTTTCCAAAAGTAATTTTCCGTTCACGTCGTAGATCCGGAGATGGTAGTCCCGGTTGTCCGGGGCGCCTTGCAATTGCAGCCAACTTCGGTTTTGCAAGGGGTGCGGTGCAACGGTCACGCCATACGAAGGTTTGACAGGGCTCCAGGCGCCTACCGACACAAAGTTGATACCAACGCGGTGTTGGGTGGTGTTGGTGATCACAGGTTCGTTAAAATCGAAATAAATGGCTGCGTTGTTAAGGATGTCCGTTTCCAAAGGCGTGCTGTCACGCATGCCGATGCGGAAGGTTACGAAGCCATTGGATCCTTCAAAGTTGGTCGTACTATCGGGCAGTAAGATGTTTTCAAAACGCCATTCGATGATGCCGGGACCCGTGAGGCGCCAGGTATTTTCATGACTGGCAGCGCCCATTTCGATGGTTTCGGGGTTGAGCCAGGAAGAAAGTGTGTCTTTCACAACCACGGTAAACGCCGTGTCGGTACCCGTATTTTGGAAACGGATGAGGTACTCCAGGTCGGTGCCGGGCAGGATGTAATGCGAAGCACCGTAACCGATGGGAAAACCCTGTTTGTCGTTGGGATCGTAAGCTCCAATGTTTTGGCGGCATTCTTTGTCCACCCA
>JADLBE010000182.1 GCA_020847915.1 Saprospiraceae bacterium
ACATTCCCGACTTTTCGGTCGGGACGCTCTGTACCAGCTGAACCAGGCGCACCTTGGTTAACCCATAAAAAAAGGCCACCTGTATAGGTGGCCTTGGTGGGCACAGAGAGATTCGAACTCCCGACATCCTGCTTGTAAGGCAGGCGCTCTGAACCAACTGAGCTATGCGCCCTTTCTTAAGGGTTGCTTTGTATAAAAGTACTTTAAACGTGTACTCTCTTGCGAAGCGGATGCAAAGATACGCGAGGTCTTTTTATTCCACCAAATGTTTTTCTAAAAAATTAATCACTTTTTTTTCCTTTACCTTTGGCGTGCATCTAAACACCACAGGATCAATGCATCTGACTGCGCCCTCGACTGCCTTTATTCTTTACCTACTTATCCAGCTCGCCTGTACAAACCCGGCGCCTTCCGTTTCATCGACACTAACGACCGATACGCTGGAGCCGGAAGACGTGCTCATCCTATGGCAAAGTTACATCGATCAGGACCAGTATGACTCGGCACGCGTTCTGAGTACCGGGAAGGTTTTGCCCTTCATCGCCTTTCTTGAGTCCATTACGTTCAGTACCGATTCCACCGAATCCGTTTCACTTACCCTGCTTCGCAACCTGGAATGCGACATCCGTGGCGACTCGGCCGTTTGCAGGTACATGACCAAAGATGAGATCGGACAGGATGTGCCCGATACGGTGCTTATGCGGCGCATCAACGGTCGTTGGCTGGTCGATAAGGTTTTTGCCAATGGCGAAACACCCAACGACAGTTTGTTGCAAGGCAAGGAAATGCCTTTCCCCGGAGAAACGGAGGATGAAGAGTTTCAATAATCAGCAGGCAGCAGGCAGTTAAAAAAATCACAAACCACGATCCGTTTTCAACATGGCGGGTTATTTGTTTGTTTTTTTAAATGTACATCTAACGCGCCTTCTTCCTGCCATGAAATTTCCGCTCCTTTTGCTCTTTTTGTTTTTGCGTTTGGCCATTTTCGCTCAAACGCCGTTAATGATCCCCCCAGCCCCACCCGTAAAACCGCCCAGCCACGAACGCTGGGATGCCTTGTTGAAAAAACACGTGCGCGAAGATGGCCGGGTAGATTATCGGGGCTTCCAGCGCGACAGCCAGGAACTCAACCGCTACCTCAAAACGCTTGAATACACCCCACCCGATTCCGAAGCCTGGACGACCCATGAACAAATGGCTTATTGGATCAACGCGTACAATGCCTTCACGATCCAACTGGTGATTCGACATTATCCTGTGGAAAGCATCAAAGACATCAAACGCGGCGTTACGTTTGTTAATACCGTTTGGGACATCAAATTCATCCGCATCGGCGGTAAATCCTACGACCTAAACAACATCGAACACGGTATCCTGCGCAAGGATTTTAAAGACGCGCGCATCCACGCCGCGCTCAATTGCGCCTCGGTATCCTGCCCTCCCCTGCGCCGCGAAGCCTTTACCGCAACCAACCTCCACCAACAACTCGACGCCGCCATGCGCAGCTTTGTGAACGACCCCGCGCGCAACCGCATAGCCGCCGGCAAAGCCGAAATTTCGGAAATATTCAAGTGGTTCGACGGCGATTTCGTACGCGACGCCGGTTCGGTAAAAGCGTATATCAACCGGTACGCCAAATCACCTGTCGGGGATAAAACTTCGTTGAATTACCTTCCATACGATTGGAATTTGAATGAATAACATTGGTCGGTTGGTCGGTTGGTCTATTCCAAATACCAACCGACCAACCGACACCTCATACAGAATTATACCACGTTTCGAGTCCGTTTTGCCCCGCTAAACCTACAAACTGAATGTTTTTCGACCAGGCCAGGTATAGCTTTGTGAAGTTTTTAAACAAACCCACAAACTTACCACCCGATGAAAATCTCTTTTTTGATCCCCGCTTTTTTCCTTTTCAGCTTCATTGAAGCTACCGCACAGCAATCGTTTGTGCGTAACAAAAACATCATTTCAAACAGCGTCATCGACCTGAATACCGGAACCGTAGTTGTCGACAGCCTGTTGCTCGACGTACCGGCCGACGGCTATGTTTTGCTCGAATTTGTGGGCTATTGCACAGCCAGCGCCGGCGATCGCATCGTATTGGCAGCAAGCGATGCTCCGCAGGTTAATTACAACGAGGATTGCGTGATGATGAAAGTTGCCAACAGCGACCAGAACCGCATCTCTTTTTCACATTCAAGGCTGTACCCGGTCCAGACCGGAACGCATGACTTTTACGCCATGGCCGAACGTTACCTGGAAACCCAGGGCAACGGAAAAATCTATGTGTATGCCACGCTGTGCGCCACCTACTTCCCCAACAATGTAGCCGGCCAGCCACAGGTATTTCAGCACAACGTAGATCAATCGGATGTTTTGGCATGGAACAACACCAAAGTTGTGGGTCAGGTCGGCTTCACAGCTCCGGCCTCAGGAAAAGTGATGGTACGCCTCGACGGCACCTGCGTATCCACGCCGGGCGACCGAATTTTCCTGGCGGCCACCAACGGCGCTTCGTGGGACATGCAGTCCGGCTCCGTTTCCGTGGAAGCCATCAGCAATGAACTGCTTTACAATCCCTTCTCACACAGCCGCATCTTCGACGTAGATCCGGGTTTCAACCTGTTTTACGGTGTGGTTTCCAACATGGTGGAAACCGACGGATCGGGTACCGCTTCCGTTTACGGAAGCCTTACGGTGGTGTATTATCCGGAAACCAGCCCCGTGCAATTGCTTTCCGACTCCATTGTAGCCCCGGAAGTCCAGCTCGACGGCCCGGTAACCGTTTTGGCCCAAAAAACCATCAATGCGCCGGTTGCCGGCAAGGTGATCGTTCGTTTCGACGGCACCTGCGAATCCACACCCGGCGACCGCATCGTCCTGGCCTCCAGTTATTGGGAAGGCTGGATACCAAACGATGGCGCAACGGCCGTGGAAGCTTATGATGAAGACGTGAATGGGCAAACCTTCAGCCACATCCGTGTTTACGATGTGGCGCCCGGTGAACATTCCTATTACGCCGTTGGTCAGAACTGGGTGGAAACCGACGGCAACGGTATTGCCGGCGTTTATGGCAACCTCACCGTGCAATTTTTCCCTGCCGAAGCTCTGGTACCCACTACCGAAGCGGAAGCAACAATCGCTTCGCAATTCACCATCGCACCCAATCCAGTAACCGACATGCTCTATGTACAGTGCACCGACGAACTCGCTACCGATGAAGTACGGCTTGAAGTGTTCGATACCTCGGGCAAATTGATTTTAAGCACCACCAAACCGGCCGGCGAACAGGTTGCCGAAGTGCCCGTCAACATGCTTCCTGCCGGTTTACACGTGCTTCGTGTGGTAAAAAAAGATAAGGTTTCGGTGAGAAATTTCGTAAAAACAAGGTCGTGATTTTGCAGATTTAAAATCACAAACAACTGACTTTTAAATTTTTACAAATAAAATATGCTTTGCTGCCCTGTTTAAAAAAAGAAGACTTGTCCTTTTTTGAGCCGCTTTGCCACCGCACTTTTGTATCATCAGATCTTTTCAACAGGCGCCAATACCATCCGGAGTTTTTCTTCCGGTCCATGTGGTAAAAATCGCCTCCCGCTGAAGAGGTTTAGAATAATTTCAGGCTCAATTTCTGTGCTACCCCGGGGCCCGTAAGGCGCCCCGGCTTTTTGATCAGGATTTGAGGTCCCACGCTTCGCTGGGATGACAATAATAAAACACAGTTTCATCAGGTACATAATCCACATCGCACTACCGGGAAGCAATGTCTTCCCGGTATTTTTTTTTGCAAAAAATGCAAAACATGAATCATCCCGAATTTTCATTGGGGTGACTCATGTTTTGCTTGTTGGTATTTTGTTCGTTACCTGAACGTATAATCCACACCACTCACCTGCGTAAGCAGGGTTGCCGGAGTGTCCAGTGACACGGCATTGCCTTCGGGCATCGGCGACACGGGTGAATGTTTGGCCAGGTAGTCTTTCAGTACCACGTGCAGGGTGTACGGCATGTTGCTGGTTTCGGTCACATTGGTAATACGGCAAAGGGTGGTTGGCGGATCGCCGTCGCGCTCGCAGGCAGCCACGGTGTACAAGCGGTCTTTGTCGAGCGGGGCGCCGTTTACAGTCACCTTTTGTACCCTTTTACCCTGTTCGCCGAAAGCGTTGAATTCCACATGCATGCCTTTGAATTTTACCACCCAGCCGCCGAAACGTTTGGAAGCGTCTTTGGCAAACACGTTATTCAGCTCTTTTTCGAGCCATGCCATCAGCTGTTCACCTTTCACTTTACCCTTACGCACAGTGGCGTCTACAGGAAGCATGTCGAACAAAAAACTTTCGGTGATGGGGATGTTGCCCGTTTCATCGCGGGTGCTGCGTGGCGGACAAAACCTGAAACCGTTCGAAAGCGCGATTTCCACACCCGTTTTCCAGTGCAAGGCGTCGATGATGAGGGTATCGATGGTGTTTTCAATCACGAAATAGCGGTACAACGGCACTTTGCTGTAGCCTACCACCTTGTCAAGTTCGGCTTTGTACGGCTTTTCGATGTCTGCTACGATCTGATTCATCGACTTGCTAGCCTTGTATCGCGTTGGGTCCACTTCCATCAGTTCGTACGAGTGGCCCGTCACTTTACCGTCTTTTACATCAATGTCGAGCCTGCCCACAAACGAACCAAAAGCGCCCGGTTCCACCACTTTGGTGTATTTGCACTGGATGGGCGTACGCACACGTTCGTGGGTATCGCCGCCAAAAATGTAGTCCACGCCCTCACATTCCGGCAGGTTGCCGAGGGCAATTTGTTGCGAAAGTCCAAGGTGTGAAAGGATGATCACCATGTCGCATTGCTCCTGTTCGCGCAAAACCTGCACGTAATGGGCCAGGTTTTCCTCCGGTTTGGTGTAAATGATGCCTTTGGAATAGTTTGGCGATTGGCGCAGGGGCACCAACGGGTCGGTGTAACCCAGGAAGCCAATTTTAACGCCCAGCCGCGTCCACGTTTGGTAGGGCTGGAAAATCAGTTCGCCGCGTTTGCCTTCTCCCAGATCGTGGTACATGTTGGCACACACCTTGGGCGCATCGAGGCCGCCGAGCAAGGTTTGCATGTTTTTTTTGTAATACACCACCTCCCAGTTGCCGGGCAGGTAAAGGTCGTATCCAAGTCCATTAAGGATGGGCGACATGGCGGTACCGGTGGTTTTTACCGAAAGTGCGCTGCCCTGGAACATGTCGCCGGTATCCACGATGTAAGTGTTCGGGTTTTCCTTGCGCACCTCATCAAACAAGGTGGCCAGGTGGGCATAACCGGCAGTTTTGCGGAACACCATGTGATTGTCTTCCCAAAACAACTCGTCGTGCGGGTGGATCTGACAGTGTACGTCGGTGGTTTGCAGCAAGGTTAAGGTGCCGGAATTGGTTTCGGTGTCGGGTTTGGTGGCATCCGAACCATAAGCGGTCGGGGTGTCGGTTTTGGCCGACATCACTGTGGGTGCAATGCCTGCTCCGAGGCTTGCGAGGAATGAGTTGCGCAGGAATATGCGGCGGGAGTTCTTCATGAATTAGTCGGTTGGTCGGTTAGTCTGTTGGTCGGTTGGTCGGTTGGTCGGTTGGTCGGTTGGTCGGTTAGTCAGTTAGTCGGTTGGTCGGTTGGTCGGTTGGTCAGTTGGTTGGTTGG
>JADLBE010000183.1 GCA_020847915.1 Saprospiraceae bacterium
GGGAAAAAAGCTGGGTGTAATAAAGTAGTTTGGAGTTCGGAGTTTGGAGTTCGGAGTTCGGAGTTCGGAGTTCGGAGTTCGGAGTTCGGAGTGAGTTTCACGCAGATTCACAGATTTAAGGCGCAGATTTTAACAGACAAAAATCTGTGTACATCTGTGCCTTAAATCTGTGAAAATCTGCGTGAAACCTTCTGAATAAATCAGTTTAAATCCTCTTTACATTTTCCAAAACCACAAACGGCACACCCGCCCTCAGCCAGCGCTCCATTTCACCATGGAGTGGTTTGGGTTCCATACAAAGCGGCCCAAGCACAAGGTCCAGGTCTCCGTCGCCTTCCAGGTCGCCGGCATCCATCACCATCCATCGGCTGTTATCCACACCTTCAAATGTACGGGGCGACATCTTCCAATTGCCGGTATTTTCCAAATACACAAACCCGTTTCGTGGTTGTTTTTCCCAATCGGGAAAAAAAGATACGGTAGCGAAGTCGATGTCCCCGTCGCCGTCAAAATCGGCCGGAATGGCGTCGTAGGCGCCGTTTAATGGATAAAAAAACGATTCCTGAAAACCTTTTTTGCCTTTGTTCAAATACACACGAATACCGTGGTAAGGTTTTAAAACGGGTGGATAATCGGCGTTGTCGCCGCAGGTGTACACAATGTCTTCGCGGCCATCGGCATCCATGTCGTACAACCGAAACGAACTTGAACCCCAGGAAGGTGGGAAACGGAGCACCGGTTCCTCCCGAAATTTTCCGCTTCCCAAATTGATGTATTGGTAAATGCCCTCGTCACCCTGAGCAAACAACGCCATAAGGTCCAACTTCCCGTCGTTGTTGAGGTCGCGTGCGTACACACGGGTGGCGCCGGGCGCTGCGCGCAAAACATGTGGCGTGTAGGTACCGCCGTTGTTTTGGAAAAAAATGCGCAAAGCACCCGTCCAGCGTCCGAACTCGCAAACCGCCACGTCTTCCAATCCATCCAGGTTGAAATCTGCATAAGCAACATCTACGGGCCGCTGCAAACTGTCGAGCAACACTTCCGCACGCGAACTGTTTTGCTGCAGCCTGATGAGTTGTCCGAGGGGTGCGTCGGTTGGCGAAAATTGGCCCATGACAAGGATATTTAAGGCCTTCCCGTCCTCGTAAACATCCACCACGCCCTCCCCCAGCCTGCCGGCTTTATCGAGTTTTAGGTTTTGATCAAACCAAAACAAACGTTGGGTATTGGCATCACCCAGCATCAACCCTCCCTGTGCACGGAAATGCACCATGGTGGCCGATGGAATGTTGAATTTTTCGGCGGGAAAACGGGGTTGGAAAAGCGTTAGTTCCTGAAGACTGTCGGGAGTGTTTTCACGCAATTTTTCCGGAGCGTTTTTTAAATAATACGTGGTTATTTGTTCCCAATCATTTTGACTGATGAGCGGTTCTTCGGGGTACACGTCGGTTTGAGCCTGAGTTTCCAACAAAGTCAAACGAAACGTATCGTTTGGGTAATGTCCTAAAAAATACCCCATGTGCGGCAAAACATGGTCGCGCCACATCGCCTTGGGCAACAAATCGGGCTCCGGAAAAATATGACAGGCACTGCACCTTGAGCGCGCGAGGCGTTCACCTTCGTCGGGTGGCAAGGCAGCCAGGATAAAAATGGAAAAAATAAAGAGGACTATTTTATACACAACACGGATTTTAATAAACACCCCCAACTTTCCGGTCGTTCAATCCTGTCACAACAGGCAGCCGGGTGGGTTTGGAAGTAAGCCCGGAAGTATCGGTTAAAGCCTGCATGAACCGCACCAAAGCACGTTCTTCGGTTTTAGAAAGTTGCAGGTTGTCAAAAGGCAACGTTTGGTTCGGTATGTCGATGCCGAGGCCTGTACCACCGCCTTTGTTGTAAAAATCCACAACTTCTTCAAGGGTGTTGTACATACCATTGTGCATATATGGCGCCGTAAGTGCAACGTTTCGCACAGTGGTTGTTTTGAAACTGTGGAGCAGGTGAGATGCCCTATCGCGCGGCCGGCCGCTTTCAAAACGTCCCAAATCAGGATCGATTTCCAGTTTCGATGCTTTGGGATTGAAGGGGACACCGATGACTTCAGATTCGTTTTCTTTGAAAAATGGTGGTACAAGTCCGGCATACGTGGGCACAAAATGGCACGTAGCGCACAAGGCTTTGCCCATAAACAAATTGAATCCTTGTTGGACTTCGGTGTCGAGCACAATGTTTTCTCCACGCAAGTAACGGTCTGCCGGACTGTTGAAAGCTTTGAATGAACGCACAAAAGCAGCCAAGGCGCGGTTGATTTCCTGGGCGGCAGGTTTTTTGCCGAAGGCTTGTTTAAAAAGCAACGTGTATTCATCGCTTTGATTCAGTTTGTCGAGGATTTTGTAATAATCCGTATTGAATTCTTTGGTATTAAAAATTACGTGTTCCGCCTGGTTGTCGAGCCTGTCGGAACGCAGGTCGGCAAAATACATGTCGGCAAAAACGCTGTTGATGAGCGTGGGTGCGTTGCGCGAAACGGTGCCTTCGTAACCGGTGGCCATACTTTTGGCCAATCCATCCGAAAAGGCCTTGTCAGGTTGGTGACAGGAAGCGCAGGAGCGGTCGTTGCCTGAGGAAAGCAATGGGTCGAAAAACAACATTTTACCCAATGTCACCACAGCGGGAGCTTCTGTTTTGGATCCGATACCCGCAAAATGGTGGTCGTTCAGGACTTCTGTGGTGAACATACTTTCCGAACGGTAATTTACTGCCCGCGATTGGTTGTCCACCAAATCATGTGTTTCAATGCCCAGAGCAAGGTGCAGGCGCAGCACTTGTCCGTAAAGCGGATCGAGGTAGTTTCTGATGAAATTCATTCGGTCGAACGATTCAAAATCCTTTGCCAGGCGGAGTGTTTTTACCGCACCGGAAAAATGTGTTTGAATGGAATCTCCGAGTGTTTTTTTTGCCGAAGGCAAATGGGGCACATACAACGCACACGTAGACTGCATGGCCTCCAAACTTACAGCGCATTCTGCAAGCGCCTCGCCGGAACCAGGTGTATCAAATCCGGTTAATCCAAGGGCAGTTACACGGAAAATACCCGTTCGAACAGCTTCAAGAATCTGACGGTCGGTAAATGGCAGTTGTCGCTGAGAGGCGTGGATGGCTTTGTAATGGTCCGTCAGTTCGGCGCACAGCCTCAACAGTTCTGTCCGGTCGGGCGTCTCCTCGTACAACACTTCTTCGATGGGTTGCATGCCACGTGGTTGGTAAACCTCAACTTGTGGTACGTATCGGTTCATGGAAGGCAAAGGTGCACCGTTTAGAAAGTCGCGTGCATTGTCCTCGTCGAGGTACGCCAACAGGAATTCCATCTGTTTGTAGGCATGGCGGAGTTCGCGAAAAGTGGATCGCAGCACAGGGACCGAAACAGTGGCATCCGATGCCTGAGCGGTCAGTTTTTGAAGCGCTTGCTGGTAGGTTTCCAAGCCTGCGATGTACCGTTTGCGCATGGTTTCCACCGTTTCGCCTTGGGTGGGTTGAAAGGTAGAAAGTGCCAGAAATGGTGTAATTAAAGCGAAAAACAGGGCAAAAAGTATGGATTTATGCATGGTTTGCCAATTTAGATCCTATGTGTTTTGAAAAAAACGGGGGAAGGGGCGTTGCGGCCACCTTCCCCACGAATCCAGTCAATCCAAAGGTTAGTTGCTTATTGCACGATGATTTTCACCGTTTCGCCGGCAGCATTTTTTACGAAATACATACCGGGAGTGATGTCGGTCATATCGATGGTTTGGCTGTTGCGGACCACACGAATGAGTTTGCCGTTCATATCGAACAGAGCAACATCGGTCACGGTGTTGAACGTAAGTTCACGTGAAACGGGGTTGGGCCACACCTGGAATCCACCGTCTGCGTTGAACTCGGGTTCGTCAATGGCTGTGATCAGGTTGTTCCAGCCGGTGATGGCGTAGGTCAGCGAGTTTTTGTAAACACCTTCGTTGGTGGTGGCCGGGTGCTGGCAGTTGGCAAGCAGGGTTTTGCCGTCGGGCGACATGGTGGCGCCTGTGAGCTCAGCGCCCAATGGCGTAGCCGAGATGCGCACCAGATCGTCGATGCCCGGGTTGGCGATGTCCATGTCGAGCAGGTACAATTCGCAAACAACCGTGCTGCTGTTGGGCATACGGCCATAGGTTACGCCGTTCAGGTCTTCGCTGATCATGAGGAACCTTTTGTCTCCGCTGTACAAAACATTCAAACCGTCGGGGTTCGACAGGTGCTTGGCAGGATAACTTGCCGATGGTACGTCTGCAACCGTAAAAACGGGTCCGCCTTCGATTACTACGGAGAACGTTTCCGTAGCCGGGTCGAATTCCAAAACGCGGCCGTAAAAATCGGCATACGTTGCCGAAGTGGGTGTAAGGCCCAACGAAGCAGCGCGGTCGGTGTGGTGCTGAGCAGGTTGGCAACCGGCATTGATCGCGTTAACCCAACCCGAAGTAGCGCCAAGGTTGTCGCGGCCTGTTTCGGTCAGGTAAACTTTGCCCGTGGTGTTGTCGACCGTAACCCATTCGAGGCGGTTGTAAACCGTTGCACCTTCAGCAATGGCTACACTTCTGTAGTTCAACATGTTGTCGATGTCGGTGTTGTCGATTTCAACCCATTTCGGATTTTGGTTTTGGGCATAAACATAGGTTTTGCCTTTGGTGAAATCGCCGGGCGTATCGGCTACAAACTTGGTGAAAAAGCCGGGCGTGTCGTCCACACCCAGGTACACCGTTTTGTTGTCGGGCGTAATGGCGCCGCCTTCGAAAAACTGACGGCCCCAGTTGTACTGTTTGCGGATGGCTTTGGCTTGTTTTGGGTCAATTTCCACCATCCAGTTGAGGTTCTGGTATTTTTTGATGGTGTTGCCGTCCATGCCTTCCAGGCCGGTTGGATCGCCCGATACACCGATGATGAAGTTGGTGGTGTCGCGCATCCAGGTACCGATGCCGGCGTTGCTGCCAACGCCCCATTCTTCGGCGGTCCAGATACGACCGTCGGGGCCGGTGATGCCGGCGCAGTTCATACCGGTTTCACCTACGGTGTTTACGAAGTCTACGTTGAAAAACTTGCCGTTGCGGCCGTCTTGCAAAGTTTGCGGGATTACACGGAGGGTATCCGTGTTGCCGTCGCGTTGCACTTTAAACGTGGTCATACCGCCACCGTCGCCGATAACGTCTGAACCCAACTGCATTTCGTGGTTGACCGAAACCCAAAACTGTGACGGGTTGTTCGGATCGGGTGTTACGCCGATGAAGTCGTGCCATTGTTTGGCCAGGGCTTTGCCGGCAGGGTTACCGTACGTGGAAGTGGTTTCTACCGTATCCACACCGCCAACAAAAATAACCTGGTACTTAAGCGGCGATGGCGGAAGTACCACCGTTGTAGGTGAGTAGTTGGCCGGTACGGCGGGATCGAAAGTGAACTGGCCAAAGAGCGATGTGCCCATGGCTGCAAAAGAGAAGAGGGTAAAAATGAGCTTTTTCATAAAAAACAGCTTGTGTTTGTTGATTTAGCTGCAAAGAAGAAGGTCCATTGTTACCTGATCGTTAAATTTATAAACACCCACAAAGGTTGGAATAAATCTAAACAACAAATTGAATTTAAGGTATTTATAAATTTAATTAATTATTCATTTAATGTAAACTAAGTGTTTCACAAAAGTTAACCGCACGTTAATCCGCGCCATTTTTAGTTGATATATCAATTCAAAAACTTTAGCTTTGCAACGTTTCCGAATTGCGGTTGTCTATCCTAAGAGTTAACGCAAAAAAACTACCTCCATGAGCAACAATCCACAGGTTCCTCTCCGATGTCTCGTTGTTGAAGACGAGCCACTGGCCTCAGAAATCCTTGCTGAGTACATCAGCATGAGTCCGCACCTGGATTTGGCGTACGTATGTCCGGATGCCCTGCAGGCACTGGATGTGGTGCACAAACACCCGGTGGATGTTATGTTTCTGGACATCAACCTGCCCAAGCTCAACGGTTTGGAATTTTTGCGTACCCTGCGCCGTCAGCCCAGGGTAATCATAACATCGGCACACTGCGAGTTTGCCGTTCAGGGTTTTGAACTTCAGGTGGTGGACTACCTGCTCAAGCCCATCGAGTTCAGTCGTTTTACCAAAGCGGTGAACAAACTTATGGCGCCCCCACGCCCTTCAGGTGAACCCGTACCGGCACCACGAACACCTGCACATCTGCGCCCCTATTATTTCTTCAACGTCAACAAACGTTCGGTAAAAATTTACCTCGATGAAATCCTGTTCATTGAAAGCCTGAAAGACGCCGTATCGATCCACACCCGCGAGAGGTCGTACAACACACATTACCAATTGGGCGAACTTGAGTCGGTGATGCGCGCCGACAATTTCCTGCGCATCCACCGGTCTTTCCTGGTTGCCGTGGACAAAATCGATTCGTTTTCAGCCGCTGAAGTGGAGATCGCGGGCAGGGTTTTGCCCATTGGCAGGAGTCATAAGATTGAGGTGATGGATGTATTGGGTAAGAGTGCGTAAGAGATAACTAAAGCACCAAACCCATTGGATTTGCTTTTATTTTCCCTTACTTTTGTAAAAAGTTTAAGGATGATTATTTCCATAAAAATTGAAAACCAAAAAGATTGGCAATGGATCAAACCTCTTCTGGAGGCATTGAAAAAAAATTCGTCTGCAAAAGTTGAGATTCAGTCGGATGCCAATGATTTAGATTTGGTACCCAATGAAAATCGTTCTTCCTTCATCAACTACATCTCTGAAAATGCCAAAGTAATCGAGAAGGTTCAACCTTTAAACAGGGAAGAGCTCCATGAACGATAAGATTTTCTGGGACAGCAATTTATGGATTTATCTTTTTACAAAAAGCAAAAACCCAGAAGATAACCATAAGCAACAAATTCTCATAAAACGCCTGCTTGAGCCCGGAATACTTGTTGTTTCGGTACAGGTATTGAATGAAGTTTCAAATGCTTTGATGAAAAAGTATGGTTACTCAGAAATTGAGGTCAGAGGATTTATCAATCAAATAATTAATCTTTCCGATGTACAACTATTGAATAAAGAATCTACTTTGAATGCTTTAAATATAAAAGAAAGATATAAACTTAGTTGGTATGACAGTTTAATTGTTTCCTCTGCACAACTTTGTGATTGCGCAATTCTATTCTCAGAAGATATGCAACACGGCATGTCAATTGATTCAAGCTTGAAAATTATCAATCCCTTAGTTAAGGGTTAAAACATTTCACTTCCCCTTCCTTTTCTTTTTCATCCATTTCTCCGCGTCCTCAATTTCCTTCATCACATCTTTCCATTTGTTGCTGACGTCTTCCGTCAGGCTCAGGGTTTCGTCGTATTCCGATTTGGTGAGTTCGAGGACCTTGATCGGCTGGGTGAGGTACGTTTCGATTTCTTCAAGCATGGGTCTTTCTTCTTCGCTGCAAAATGAAAACGCTTCGCCTTTTTGCACACCGCGGCCGGTTCGGCCCACGCGGTGCACGTAGTTTTCAGCCACATCGGGAAGGTCGTAATTGATCACATAATCCACGTTGGGCACGTCGATGCCGCGAGCGCTCACGTCGGTGGCGACAAGCACTTTGAGTGATCCTTCGCGGAAGCGGCTCATCACAGAGTTGCGGTCTTTTTGTTCTTTGTCGCCGTGGATGGTTTCACAAACAATACCCACCCTTTCCATGGCTTTTAGTACCCGTTCTGCGCGCACTTTGGTACGTACAAACACGAGTATTTTGCTTTCGGCGTGTTCCTTGAGGATACGTTCGAGGAAAAACCGCTTGTCGTCCATGGCCAC
>JADLBE010000184.1 GCA_020847915.1 Saprospiraceae bacterium
ATCCACCCCGGACGAAACCGGCAACGCCTGATTGACAAACGCAACCGTCTTTTGCAAAAATTGCAACAGCTCGGACATTTTGATGCGCTCACCTGCGAACTTGCACAATCGGAACCCCTACCCGATGCGCCCCTGCCGCTCCCCCACACGGCGCCCCATTTGCTCGACCGTTTTATGGCAGCTTCCGGCAAAGCGCAGCATTTTCAAAGCACTCTTGAAGGCAATTTGCAACAACAGGTAAGCGATATTCTGGCCAGGCGTCAGGAACAATACCGGGGCAACGGCGTACACAACCTGGCTGCCGTGGTACTCGATGTTGCCACCGGTGAAGTGTTGGCCTACGTGGGCAACGTACAAGGCGCCGGCGCACAACACGGCGAATCGGTGGATGTGATTGCCGCGCCGCGAAGTACAGGAAGCATTTTGAAACCGTATTTGTACGCCCTCGCACTTGAAAGCGGCCAGATCCTTCCGGCCAGTTTGCTCAACGACGTGCCTACCCAACTTGGACGGTACAAACCGGAAAATTATTACGAATCGTACGATGGCGCCGTACATGCCAACCGCGCCCTGGTGCGCTCCCTGAACGTACCGTTTGTGCTGTTGCTGCAAACGTATGGTCTGGAAAAATTTCATTTTAACCTGCAACGGCTGGGCCTCACCACCCTGAACAAGCCGCCTTCCCACTACGGATTGTCGCTTATTCTGGGCGGCGCCGAAGCGCGTTTGCTCGACATTACCAATACCTATGCCGGCATGGCGCGCGTGTTGGGCCGTTTTTACGAACGCGATGGCCGTTACGGCGCCAACGATTTTTTTCCGCCTGTATTTTTTCAAAAAAACAAACAAGCCGCAAGTGGCAAACTCCAAAACGAAGCGCCTTTGCTGAGTGCCGGCGCCATCTGGCATACGTTTGAAGCCATGCAGGAGGTGGAACGCCCCATGAGTTCAGGAGAATGGACGCTGTTTCAAACACGCAGACGCATTGCATGGAAAACGGGCACCAGCTACGGTTACCGTGATGCCTGGGCTGCCGGCGTAACGCCCCGCTACGCCGTGGGTGTGTGGGTAGGCAACGCCGACGGTGAAGGGCGGCCCGGACTCATCGGTGTGGATGTAGCAGCGCCCGTTTTGTTCGACATTATGGAAATTTTGCCCCAGGCCGACGCCTGGTTTGATCCGCCATACGATGCCATGACGCAGGCGGCGGTGTGCCTTCAAAGCGGTTACAGAGCCGGTGAACATTGCGACGTGGATACCTTGTGGATCCCCAAAAGTGGTTTGCAGGCACCGGCATGTTTATACCACCAACTTTTGCACCTCGACCCTACGGGTAGTTGGCAGGTAAACAGCGCCTGCGAGTCGCCCGACAGGATGTTGCACCGTCCGTGGTTTGTTTTGCCGCCGGTGGAAGAACATTATTACCGTTCGAAAAACCCGTCGTACCAGCCTCCCCCACCTTTCCGGGCCGATTGTACCGGGGCCGTGGCCGATGCAGCCGAAACGCAACGTCCGCTGCAACTGATTTACCCACGGCAGGCAGCGCGTATTTATGTGCCGGTTGATCTGGATGGCAAATTAAGCAGTACCGTTTTTCAGGTGGCACACCGCGATCCGAAAGCTGAGGTGTACTGGCATTTGGACGGTGTTTATTTGGGCAGTACACGAACCTTTCATCAGATGGCATTGCAACCCGACGTGGGAAAACACACACTGGTGGTCGTTGACCCACAGGGGTTTAGGTTGGAGCAGCGGTTTGAGGTAATTGGGAAAAAGTAAATTTCCCAATCATAAACTCTTATTGCCGCACCATTTTCACCGTTTTTACTTCCGTTGTTGTTTTTAACTGTACCACCAATTGCCCCACAGCATGGTTCAGCATGGAGGCGTGCAGCTCAAACTGATGTTCACCTGCAGTACTCGGAACGGTTTGTTGCAGCAACAATTGTCCGGCGGCATTGTACACCGTCAATGCCGCATCGGTATCCGAAGGCAGGAAATAATACAGCACGGTTTGATCGGTAAAAATGTTGGGTTGTGCGGCCAGACTTACGGTTGGATTGTTTTTGGTAAAAACCAACTGCGGCGATAAACTTTCGCCCGCTGCTGTCCAGGCTTCCGCAGGCGTGATGTCGCTTGTGATGTTTATTTTTTCCGATAAAAAACCGCTTTCGAGGGCGCGCATTTGCAGGCTAAATCCTGTTTTACCGCCCACGTCGTTGCTGAAGGAAAGTTTGTTTTTTTCTGCAAAAATGGCGGCATGTTCAGCGGTGATTCCGGCATCGGGCGTAAAACGGAGGCATTCAAAACCGGGAAAGTCAAGGGTAAACTGGCAGGCTACCACGTCGGTTTTCGGTGCGAAATAAAGGCTCACCGTTTCGCCCGTTTCAACGTATTGATTTTCCAAAATAAACGGAAGCGGTTTTCTGTCATCGACGGTTTGTACAAGAGAGTCCACGTCGGCGTTGTCGTTTACGTCACCTATTTTGATGCCCACGAAGTTGTGCCAAAGTTGGGTTCCCGGTGGGTTGATCAACGTTTTGGTTTGAGGATAAGGCGCTGAAAGTGGGTTTTGCGGATCCGGAAATACGTAAGCGCTGTCGACGAACACCCACGTCCGCTGGCCTGGAAGCGTATCCAAAATACCCAAAATAAGCCGGCGCAACACACCAATGTCGGCAGTGGTTACGGTTTTGCTGTTGTTGGCATCGGCGGCGATGGTTTTGTACGGCGCATCGAAAGTTTGTATGTTGAGGATGTGGCTGTTGATGAGCACCAAATCAAATGTGGTCACCCCGTTGATGGCCAAATCTGTTTTGTTGGGTATGAGTGTGAAATTCACACCTGAAGCTGAAAATCCGGCTGCATACCGTCCATCCTGGTCCGAAGGCGGCGCAGCAACATCGGCAAACGGATCACCGGTATCCACGGTGGTAATGACCCCGGCGATGCCACGGTTGTTGAAAGTTTTGACTACCCCGCCCAATGTAATAGGCTGGAAAAAACAATGCACCGATGGGTCAATTTTTACTGTTGTCGTGCAAAAACCAGCATTGCCCTGCTCATCCCGCGCCCACAAATGAACGGTCTGGTTGGTCGCATGGTAACAACCGAAAATCAGAGAATCGACTGGCTGCCCGTTCGCATCGAGTGGAAAAACTGTGGGCACGCCTGTGTGGATGCCCAATTCAATGAACGACTCCGGGGTATAATTGTCGGCGGCAGCACCATCAAGCAAGTTTTCTGCCTCCAAAATACCCAATCCGTCGGCGCCGATGATCACCTCCACAGTGTCCCGGCAAGTGAGTGTCGGAGCAAGACCGTCCTGCACCACAAAAGGCGTGGCACAAATGGCTTCGTTCCCGCAATCATCTTCCACACTCCACCAAACCTGGTGTTTACCCTCGGGTAAAACTGGATCCACAAGATTGTTTCCACTTTGCCAATACCAACGACCTGTTGCAATACGCGTTGCACTGTCAACATCTACTTTTAATACAAAGCCGTATTTCAAACTGTCGGGCACGTTTCTGTTGTCGAAAGACGTCAACGTTCCACCACCGAATTGCATGGTTCCGTTGTTGTTGTACCGCACCTGTCCCGGCGGCAAGGGGTGGGTGCTGGATACCACCGTTTCCTGGTTCCCATTGTTATCAAGATCAAGGAAAATGCGGCTGATGATGCGCAAACTGTTGTAAATGCAAAGATCCGTGCCCGATTGAAAAAGCTGCACGGAATCCTCCGGTTTGTCGTAACGGGCCAGACTTCCGCCCCAAATCGAATCGTTCCACAACAAGTCGTCGTTGGTGGTGGTGTCTGAAAATACCAACGTATCTGTGGGACAATTGATGATCATCGGAACTTCGTTGTCGACGATCCGGATAAATTGGGTATAGGTAAATCCGCCCGTGGAATCGCTCCAAAACATGCTGAAATCGGTGGGCGTAGGATCGGTCGAATTGATTTTGACCACGGTGGAAGTCCAGGGCGCCGCCGACCCCGGAGCCGACACGGTTGGTCCGATGTTGTTGTCAAAATGATTAAGACTGGCATTGGGTGTTGGATTGGGCAAATAAACAACGGGCAGGTTGCTTTGTACAAAACAGCCGTCTGTAACGGTCCAAATTCGGTTCACCTGCAAACAGGCAATGCTGGTCATCGACGTTGTATCCCTGTAGGTAATGTTCAACAAACCACAACCGCTGTCCAGCACAACAGGCTCGCCCATGGCCGCAGTATTGGCAGCCACTGCGCAACCATAAGTCAGTTTATCTTCCGGAAATCGAATGGCAAACTGACGGTTCTCGCCCGTCACCTTAATGGTTTGTTCACATGTTGCTGTTTGTCCCAAAGCATTAAAAACCTGCCATTTTTTTACAATATCGCCCCTGCGACACACGGAGTCGTACGCGGTTACATCCACGAGATACGTCATGGAATCTACGCTGCACGGATACGTGATGCCGCCGTATTGGTTTACATCAGACAAAAGATCGAAACAAACAACCACGGTATCCGGCGGTGCAACGCAACGAAGTGTCACCGTATCAAGCACAACAAGCCGCAGTGAGCACGTGGCTGATTGGCCTGCGCCAAAAGTCTCGTCGGTAAAACCCACAGGTGGCGGCACGTCGTATACCCGGACCTGCACGGAAAACGTATCACCCGATTCCGCACAGCAGGAAGTTAAAGCATCGGACCACACCATGGCGGTATCACACGCGGATGTTTGGGTGCGGCGGATTTTGTAAAACAGCTGGGCACAGGCATCGGTTGCCACCACCGGAAGTTGTGCCGGCGTTACAAGTAGGGTTTGTTCAAATGGCAAATAAACGGTCGCAACTGTATCGCAGGTGACCGAAGGCGTTACTCCGTCCCAAACCTGTACCTGAGTTTGACAAGAGGAAACCACACCGCAGGCATCGGTGGCTTCAAAGGTTACTACAGTGTGCCCGGCAGGAAAATCGGCGGTAACCGCCAATTGCGCTACCGTATCGACGCCATATTGTACAACGGCGTTTTGAACGATGGTATCGGTTCCATTGACCCACGAGGCAGAAAAACCTGTTGCATACGAGCATCTTTCGTTCAGTACAAACGTCGGCCAGGTTAACTCCACAGTACAATCTGGCGAGCTGGTTTGAACCACCAACACCGAATCACAGGAAAATGCCGGGCCGTCTGGGTCGGGAAGGGCAATGCGCTGGGTGTCCTGACGGATGGTTGCCGTACACCAGTCGAGTACCGTAAACCTTCGTAAAACTTCCCTGCTGCCCGGGCATGGAACAACAACCGTATCCGAAAAAATGGAATTGGTATTGCAGCCGGCCCCATCAACATTGAAATGAAAATTTTGGAACGGAACGTATGGAAAGCTGTTCCAAAGGGTGCTATCCCAGGCTTCAGCGCAATCCAGATCCAGAACGACATCGTCAGGTATCTGGACTTCGGGCAAGGTCAATTTGATCGCATTGATGTCTTGCACGCAGGTGGCAGTGTACCCTTCCCCGTCGGTTGCCCGCCAGGTACGCCTGATGGTTTGGTACTCGGAAGTTGTACAATCTCCGGTAAGGTACGATTCAAGGTACGTCAGTGAAATACTGTCGCCACAGGCATCGAATGTGGTTGGAAAACCAGCTGCGAACCCAAACGAATCGCGTAAAAATGCCGGCGAACGTTGTTCATAAGGCACAACGCAGGGTATTTCGATATCCGCACACGTAATTAACGGCACCGCACCCAAAATTTTAATCGTAGTAACACAAAAAGGAAAGTTTAGCGACAAGGTATCGGTCATAAATACATTAAACTGCTTTCCAATGTCTGTTTCGTTGAAGTTGAGGGGATGGATGGGGCCTGATCCAACCGGGTAACTGTAAAAATCATAAGCCGTCGGACAACCATTGTAGGCCGGATCAAGCATGAATGATGGTGTGGCGACAAAAGAACAACTGTCGGACGACAAATGGATTTCCAGGTATTCCGGACAATCAATGGTGTAGGCTTCGTGGACAATACTTACCCGGAACGAACATGTCGATGTGTTACCAGCTGCATCGGTGGCCGTGAAAGTATTCACCGTGTTGCCCAACGGAAAATCATCCATCGGTGGCAATCCGGCGGTTTGGGATAATATCACGCCAGGTTGGTCATCTGATACAGTAATATCGTACAGGTATGGCACATTACAGGGACCGGGCGCGATGATTACTGTATCATTCGCAGGACACACCACCACCGGCGGTAGCGTATCGTTTTGAGAAAAAACAGGATGGGTTAAAACCCAGGCAAAAGCGAGTAAAAAAAGTCGGTTCATGAGTTATGAAGGTTCAATTGGTTGTTTGAAAAAAGGATTATTGTCGCACTACTTTGGTCGCAAGCGTTGTTGCTCCGGCCCTCAATTGCACCGCCAAAGGTCCTGTAGCGTTGTTCAGCATGGCAGCACGCAGTACAAACTGATGTTCACCTGCCGTGCCGGGAACGGATTGTTGGAAAAGCAATTGTCCGGCGGCATTGTACACCGTCAATGCCGCATCGGTTTCCGAAGGCAAAAAATAATACAACACGGTTTGATCGCTAAAAACACTGGGTTGTGCAAACAGGTCGGCGGCGTTTTCATTTTTTCGGAAAACCAATTGTGGAAGCAAACGTTCGCCGTTTGCAGTCCACGCTTCGGCAGGGGTGATGTCGTCGGAGATTTTTATTTTTTCGGATAAAAAACCACCTTCGAGGGCGCGCATTTTTAACAACAAACCCGTTGTTCCACCCACGTCGTTGCTAAACGTGAGTTTGTTTTTTTCAACAAACAATGCCACATTTTCGGTCGTAAGCGGTGCATCGGGTTTCATTTCCAAAACTTCAAAACCCGGAAAATGCAGGGTAAACTGACTGGCCACCACGCTGGTTTGCGGAGCGAAATACAAGTCGATGACGTCGTTTGGAAAAACTTCCCTGTCGTCGATCTCGAACAAAAGTGGCTGGCGGTTGTCGACTTGTTGTTGCACAAAAGAATCCACGTAGGCGTTGTCGTTTACGTCGCCAATTTTGATGCCGATGAGGTTGTGCCAGAGCTCGTCGCCCGGCGGATTGTACACACTAACTTGGAAATGAATGGGGTCTGCAAAGGGATGGGCCGGATTGGAAAACACGAAAGCGCTGTCGACAAAACGCCACGACAATTGTCCTGGCAACGTATCCTGTACCCCAAGAATGAGCCGCCGCAAAACGGCAATGTCGCCCGTAGTCACCGACCGGCTGCCGTTGGCGTCGGCGGCGATAATTTTGTAGGGAGAATCGAGGGTTTCAATGTCGAGAATGTGTTTGTTGATGAGCACCAGGTCGAAGGTGGAAACACCGTTTACAGGGTCGTGGTTGCGCCTGGGTTGAATGTCGAAACGTACACCCGATACGTCGAAAGGATGTTGGAAACGACCACCTGCATCGGCTGAATCGACCACATCAACCAGGGGCATTTGCGGATCAAAATATACTTCGTCAAAAGGCATTGTTCGGTTTCCGTAGGTGTAAATACGTCCACCCAGGGTTACCGGACCGAAGTTGCAAAACCCTTCTGTGTCCTGTACTTTGAGGAAAAACGAACAAAAGCCGGCATTGCCAGCGGTGTCTTTGGCCCAAAGTTGCCCTTTTTGGAAAGTTGGGCTCCAGCAGTTGTACTCCAGCAGCGAAACAGGTTTGCCGGATATGTCGAGCGGGAAATTAGCTACCAAATTTTTGTTTAGACTTATCGCCACTTTATTGTCGGGCGTCAGGTTGTCAACAACAGGCGAAAGCAGCACATCCTCAAAAGTAATTTGAGCCTGTGCATTACTATCGAGCGAAAGGAACAAACTGTCTACACAATCTAATACAGGCGCCATACCGTCGCGTACGCTGAAATTGTAGTTGCAGGTCACAGTTCTGTTGCACGGATTTCTGAAAATCCATTCTGCCCTGTGGTAGCCATGCGGCAATTGAGGAGGCACCAATTCGCCATTGGCTCCTTCCCAGAACAGACGTGCTTCCCAGATGTATTCAGAGCTGTCTAGAAGAAACGTTTTTACGACAAAGCGGTATTTTTCATTGTCCGGCACCGGGCGTTTGTCGAAAGAAATTAGTGGGCCCGTATTAAGGGTATAAATGGATTGGTTGTTGATGTGCATTTTTCCGCGAGGCAAGGATGTTTGCTTGTTCGACACAAGAGACTCCCGGTTGGTGTTTCCGGTCAGATCAAGATGGAGGTAAACATCAGCAGTCAGGTAACCACATTTGTCGCTCGCCCGGGCCGTAAGTACAAAGGGCGCGTCAGGCCGGTCGGCAGGGAGATTTCTGGCGGGAATAATGATTAACGAATCGTTCCAAAACTCCGTTTGATTTGTGGTGCTGTCGGGCACAAAAACGCTATTCGTAGGACAAATTTCATATTCAGGCATATTTGATAAATCGTCTATCAAAATCTTTTGTTTGTACGTGTAGCCTGCTGTGCTATCACTCCAATAAACATGGAATGATGTTGGAGCCGGGGAACTGGGTGTGATTTTGACAATGGTAGGCTCCCAGGGAGAATGTGTGCCTGGAGCAGAAACGACAGGCCCGGGCATGTTCAGAGAATGACTGGTTGTCGAATGAGGCATGGGATTGGGCACGTTGGTTAGCGGTTCGTCACCTTCGCGTGCAAAACAAACGTCGCGGATGGACCAGGAACGTTCAATCATGTAACAAACGCCCGGCACTTGTGTAAGAATCTGCTCAGTCATTCCAACCTCAATTCTACTGCAGCCAAGACTGCGGATTTCCGGATTTTGGAAATGCATTGGCGTCCCGTAGTATTCACAATTGGTAACAAAATAATCTTGGGGGAAGCGAATGGCCAGATTGTTCGGCGCTCCATTCACTACGATGGTTTGTGTACATTTTTTACTGGCGCCAGCAGAATCCCAAACTGTAAAATGCCGACGAACGATACCCTTCTCACAAAGACTGTCGTATTCCGAAAAATCATTTTCCAACAAAACCTCATCTACCACACACGATTGGGAAAAGTTGCCGTACACGCTCAACGGGGACTCCAAACAGGTAACCACCGTGTCTTGCGGCGCTTTGCATTGCAGGGAAGCCGTATCGGCCACCACAATGGTTACGGTGCAGGTGTTGAACTGGCCCATTCCAAAGGAGCCGTTTACTTCGCCGGACGGCAAGGGTATGTCGTAAGCCCGGACGTCAAAAACCACCGAATCGCCGATGTCGGCGCAACAAAGGAAGGCGACATCGCTCCAGGTTTCAGAGGACCCGCAAGCAGCGACTTCGCGGCGTATTTTATAGGAAACGGGGTTGCAGTTGTCGGTGGCGGACAGCACCCATTCCGATGGCGTTAATTCCCGGTAACCCGTACCCGTAAGGTAAACGGTTGTACTGTTGGCGCATGAGAGCACGGGTGGTGCATTGTCCCAAACCGCAACCGTCTGCTGGCAGGAACCCACGTTTCCGCAGGCATCCGTCGCCTCGTAAGTCACCACCGTTTCGCCAACTGGAAAGGGAAAGTACGTGTCAAAAACACCTGTCGTGTCGGGCTGTAAAGGACCACCGTTGAGGATGGTGGCCTGCAAACGCACAGTATCCGTACCGTTGAGCCACCACACACTTATCCCGTCGGTGTAGGAGCAATACTCCGAGACGGATATGGGATTCCATGACAGCGAAACGTTGCAGTTGGAAGCGTTGGCCTGAACAATCCGCACCGAATCGCAGTGAACGACCGGACCGGCCAGGTCGGGCAACAGGATGTACTGCGAATCAACAAGCATTTCATTGGTACAGGCATCCAGCAACGAAAAATGGCGTGTTACACGGCGGGTACCGCTGCACAACGTTTGTAAAACGTCGTTTTGTTGTCCGCTGATGTTGCAACTTTGG
Source organism: Saprospiraceae bacterium (assembly GCA_020847915.1). Lineage (GTDB taxonomy): Bacteria > Bacteroidota > Bacteroidia > Chitinophagales > Saprospiraceae > M3007. The sequence goes on from JADLBE010000184.1 coordinate 9,910, forward strand.
TAACCTACTTTGTATTTTCTTCCCTGAAAAAGGGTAAAGGGCGAATTGATCACATACCAGGTTTGCCAGGCATTTTTGCAGGAGAGGTTGTACGTGGTGTCGTTTGGAAAAAAAACGTCCTGCAAGACAACCTGCCGAATTTCCATGCGCTGAACGCAGGTTGCCGTTAATCCCTCCGTATCGGTGGCTTTCCAGGTGCGAAAAATTTCTTCTACAACCCCGTCAACACAACCGCCCGGAAAAACTTCATCGGTGTAGGTGAGTAGCACCGCGCCGCCGCAATTGTCGGGCATTGCAGGAAATGCAGTCGCTATACCCAGGGAGTCGCGCAAAAAAGCGGGCTTCAATTGCGCTTCGGGCAAAATACAGGGAAGTGTAAGGTCACTGCACACCGGATCGGGTAGTTGTCCGGTCACCTTTATTGAACCCCAGCAGGAGTTTCCTGTGAGCGTATCCAAAACCCGGAACTGGAAATTTTTGCCGGCATCCTCCTCGTCGAAAAAAGGCATGTAAACAAACGGGCCTGTGGTGCCGTTCTGCTTCACCTGAACAACCAAAGCTGTAGAGCAACCGGGGGTACTTCCAGTCTCAAAAAGCACCATGTCTAAGGTTAGGGGAGCCAGACAGGAATCGCCCAGCGAGACCAGAACAAAACTTTCACAAGCCAGAAACGAAGTTTCTTGTTGTAGGGTAACCTGAAACGAACACGAGGCGGTATTACCCGCCGTATCGGTCGCGACAAACTGGTTCACTGTTTTCCCCCACGGAAAGGTTGCTCCCGATGCCAAACCCGATGTTTGGGTAAGGATTACACCCGGATTGTTGTCGGACACTTCTACGGTATAGGTCACCACCTCCGAACAGGCTCCGGGAGACAAAACCACTGTATCACTCGGGGGACACACAACCACCGGCGGCACCGTATCGTTTTGAAAAAAAAGGGTTTTGGAAAAAACGGGAAGGGCCAGAGCCCCGAAAATGAGGATTAGTAAAAGTCGGTTCATGAAAGGCGGATTGTTATTTGGAAATTCCGGGGGAAAATCGGTGGACCAATTTACAACAAAACCCTAAAAAAGACAAATCCCCGGATGTTGTATCCGGGGATTTGTCGATCATATTGCAAAAATCCATAACCCATTCAGGGTATTACTTCATTTTTTTGGACATTTTCGAAGGAAACAAACCTGACTGGGTCTTTTTCGACTTTTTAATTTCCCCTTTGCGGTTGGTTTTGGGTTGCAAACTTTCCGTGGCTTCACAGCCGTATTTGGATTTGCAGGCCGGAGCTGAAAATGAAGCGACAAACAACAGCAACAAGGGCAAAAAGCGGTAGTATTTCATGTTTACTTTTCTTTTGAAACGCGAAAATAAGGCAATTGATACAAGCAGTAAGTTAAAATTGCTCATTTGCCCTCCCGAACCACCAAACCTTTCAATTTTCCCTTGCTTTGCACCTCAATACCCTGCCACGTTTCGCCGCAGGCGGCGTGCAGGTAAGCGCTTTCCTCGAGCCACAACGTGGCGCCCGGCGACACCACAATGCGTCCACCCGAGGGTATAGACAACCGGCACGACACGCGTACCCGCGCACCCGGCATCAGCACGAGGTTGCCTGTAAGCTCCCGCGCGCCCGTCCAGTGCACCGAATCGTGCACCACCACATCGGCGCCGGGTTCGCACCATAAGGGGGCCAGGCACGGACGAATCCTGCTTTTTTCGTTGGCAAACGCCTGGTGAACCTTGCCGATCTGACAGGGCGTCATGGCGATTTTGTAGGCGTTGTAATCCATCAGGTTGTTGCTGGCCTCATCGCGACAGGGCGGATTTCGCGACCACACCCAGCAGTTGTTGGGGTGCGGATCGGTGTCGTCGCAGCCGTCGCCCGCCCAGGCGTGTGCAAGCGTAAGCAGGTGGCCCACTTCATGGTTGAGCAAGCCTGCATTTTCCCGGATGTTGTTGGTGCCTTCAAACATGCCCGCCATTTTTACATCCTTGCCCAAAGCGATGCCCTGCGAGGTGGCATCGTAGGTCTTGGAAACAAGGCTGTCGGGATGGTGGGCCTGGATAAAAATATTGATGACGGAATCGAGGCCGACGCCGTATTTGTCGATCACCTCGCGTTTGTAATTGTTTTGGTTTTTCCCTTTGTAAATGAGGTAATAAAGGTCGTCGTCGTAGTGGAAATAAAATCCGTCGTCGCCGGGCTGTGCGTACAAAACATAACGGAATCCTTTGGGCAATACGGCCGTTCCTTCGGGTGAGCGCCAGTTGCGGATGTTGGTATCGAGGGCGGCGTTGGCGAGGCGCAGCATTTCGGTGAGGTACACCCGCGCCGAATCGGGTTTGAAATTCCGGGTGCTGTCGAGGCTGTTCAACACGTGAAAATTCACGCGCAGGTAGCGTATGGGTTGGTATTCGGGGTGTTTCGGATCGGGCAGGTACGACTGCCATTGGTTGCAGGGATCGGCAATGCGCCGGCGCATGTCCTGTTGAGGCGGCGTGTTTTCAGGCATCACAAAAATGCTGCGCAACGGCGCACAAGCTGCCATACAGCACAACAATCCGATCCACAAGGTCAAATGCCCCGACATGTTTTTCATAATCGTTTTTGCCAAACCGACCAACCGACCAACTCAGGGTTTGGTTGAGCCAAACGCATCCTGCCAGGCGATAACGCCGCCGGTGAGGTTGCGTACGTCGGCGAAACCCATGCCTGTGAGCAGGCTTTGGGCCATACCACTGCGGGCGCCCGAGCGGCAGTGAACCACGATTTCGTCGTTTTTATGTTCGTCGAGTTCCCAGGAGCGGTTCATCAGGTCGCCGAGCGGCATAAGGGTTGCGCCGAGGTTGAATTCTTCGTATTCCCAGGGTTCGCGCACGTCGATAAAGACGAATTTTTCACCCGATTCGAGTTTTTGGCGGAGTTCCTGTACGGTGATGTCCATGGTATTTAAGGCAGTTTTTTAGAAAAATTATTCGGCTCCGCCACAACGTGCGGGTCGTTGCTGGGTAATGTACAAATCCACCTGTTCGCCCACACGAAGTGTTCCGTTGGCGTCGTAGGCGGGGGTTTGGCGCCAAACGTAGGCGTTAAGTTCGTCGGTTACGCTGGCATCTTTCACCACGGCGCCCACACTGAGGTTGCTGGCCTGGATGAGAAACTTGGCGGCGTCGTAGGTTTGGCAAACACAATCGGGGATGCTGACGTTGAGCGTCACACGTTCGCTCACCACGAAGTCGATGGGTGCGCCCATTTCCACTTTGAAACCCCGGCGTATTTGTTCGGTGATGGTGTCGCCGCGGTACATAACTTCCACGATGGTGTTGGGTTCGAGCCTTGGCTCAGGGATGCGTTGAAATATACGGGGTTTGAGGCCGAGACGGCTCAGTTTTCGGCTGTAAAGGTCGTAGTCGTCGCTGCCCACGAGGTCGGGCAGGATGATGATGTCGGGGTTGTTTTTGGTGACCACAAAATACAACGTGCGGCCTTCCTTTACCCGGCTTTCAGGCTCGGGATTTTGGCTGATCACTTCACCTGGCGGTTTGCCGGGCATGTAAATCGAATCACTCACCGAAACCTCAAAATTGCGATTGGAGGCTTTGCGTGCGGCTTCGCGGTAACTCATGCCCACGTAGCTGGGCACTTCCAAACTTTCACCGTGGTTGGTGTAGCAGCGCAGCCACCACAGGGTGATGAGCAGGAACAGGGCAAAAGCGCCGAGCATGCCGAGGCAGTTGCGCACCACAAAAGGTGCGGTGAAAAAGGCGTAAAATTCGAGGCCGAGGCGGCGGAAAGTGTTGAACATGCAGGTTGGGTGCGGAATGGGTTGCGGGACAAAAGTAAGAACCTAAGCTGCATAAACGCAGAACAAATTTTCATCCGCAAGAAAACGCATCCTTTACGCTTTTGGTGCATTAAGCTTCCTTTCAAGCAAACGTGCTCTCAAGTCTATTGGAGAAAATTTCTCTTGAATTGTCTTTCTCGATTTGACCACCTGGACTTCATGTTCTTGCAGATAGGATTCTACATCATTCCTGTTTTTCAGGTAGCAGCCTATCACGGCATAAACATCTCCCAACTCCAACACTGGAAACTGCATGACAATTTCCTCACAGGTAGCACCCATTTGAAACGCAGTAATAACACTTTCCAAAGTTACCCGGGTACCGCCCACACGGACGACACCGTACTCATCGGTATTGATGGGTACTTTGGATACGATCTGAGATAAAGCCATGACGGATGTTTTGCAAACACCAAACAAAGCTAGTGTTTTTTGTTTAAAAAACTACATTCTGCAGCCTTGTAAATCAACAGGTTTTCCTGGTCAAAACAAACCAGATTGACCACATCGAGCTGTTCTTTTATTTCTTCCGGCAACTGGGTTAAAACCTTAAAAACGACAGCTGCAGCCTTGTCCTTCGGATACCCGTAAATCCCGGTGCTGATGTTTGGAAAGGAAATGGTTTTAACCTGGTTTTCCACGGCCAGTTTCAGGCTATTTACATAACAATTTTCCAACAGCCGTTCTTCTCCCTTGTTGCCGCCATTCCACACCGGGCCTACCGTATGGATGACGAATTTAGCCGGTAAATGACCTGCGGTGGTTACAACGGCCTCGCCGGTTTCACAACCGCCCTGTCTGTTTCGTATCACTACACAAGCCTCGAGGATTGCTTTTCCACCCTTGCGGTGGATGGCGCCGTCAACGCCGCCACCGCCCAGCAAAGAGCTGTTTGCGGCGTTTACAATGGCATCAGCTTTGATTTCCGTGATGTCACCCTGGAGTATGTATATTTTCATAGGATAAAGGTAAAAAAAGTCGACAGTCGACAGTCAACAGCGGAACAAACGGACTTACGACTTACGACTTAATACAACAATACCGGCAACTCATACTGCCTGCTCCCGTCTTTGGGACTTGATTCAAACAAGATCAACATCAGGGTTGAATGCTCGCGTTCCTTTTTTACGTCAACCGTAAAGCTGAAATTACCCCATGCAGGAGCACCGGCATCGGTCATGGTATTTCCTTTTTTCAACTCCATGTGACCATCCTCTACGACCCAACCAAAATTTGCTTCAAAAATTTGCCCTTTGCCGCGAATGAGGAATTGATGTTCTCCAACCTTTTCCACCGTAACATCTTTGAAACGTTCGTTGGAATGCTTTTCCAAAACTGGTAGCGGCACCGATGATTTGGTTTGAACCTGTGCTGTGTCTGGTTTGGTCATTGTTTCCAGGGGCGACTCATTGCCGGTACACGCAATCAGGGATATTATTGCTAAAAAAACAAGGTATTTCATCGGAATATTTTAACACATGGCGGGTTATAAGTTAAAGGTAAAAAAAAGTTACCAGTCGGACTGTAGACTGTCGACTGTTGACTGTCGACTGAAGACTAATATTATCTTTGCCGCAAATCCGGAAAGCATGAACTACGACAACCCGCGCCTCATCATCGACTCGTCCAACCCACCCGAGCCCGACCGCATCACCTGGCGCTCGCCAAGCAACATTGCCATCATCAAATACTGGGGCAAATACGGCAACCAACTGCCGCGCAACCCATCGCTCAGCCTCACACTCGCCTCGTCGCTCACCGACATGGCGCTAGAGTACAGTTTGAAAGAAACGCCGGACAACAACATCAACCTCGACTTTTTTTTCCATGAGGAGGAAAACGAAGCGTTTAAAGCCAAAATCGCAGTGTTTCTGGAAAAAATGACGCCGTTATTCCCTTTTTTGCGTCAGCTCGACCTCACCATACACAGCGGCAATTCGTTTCCACATTCGGCGGGCATTGCGTCGTCGGCCTCGGCCATGTCGGCCCTGGCCTTATGCCTGTGTTCGCTGGAGGACAAACTTTTCGGAACCCTCAAAGACGGCGATGCATTCGACCAAAAAGCCTCGTATGTGGCCCGCCTTGCCAGTGGCAGCGCCTGCCGGTCCATTTTCCCCTACGCCGCCGTATGGGGTGAAATAAGCTCCGTGCCCGGCTCCTCCAACGAATACGCGGTAGCCGCAGAGGATTTTTTGCATCCGGTTTTCAAAAACTACCACAACGATATCCTGATTGTAAGCTCGGAGGAGAAATCCGTGTCCAGCAGCGCCGGACATGCCCTCATGGAGGGCAACCCTTATGCCGAGGCACGCTATGCTGAAGCCCGCCGCAATTTCGACGATCTGTTGCTGGCCCTCAAAAAAGGCGACCTCGAAGCTTTTGGCTCCATCGCCGAAAAAGAGGCGCTCTCCCTGCATGCCCTCATGACGGCTAGTGTGCCCTCCTACACACTCATGCAACCCGGCTCACTTGCCATCATTGAAAAAATACGCGCTTACCGCGAAGACACCGGCCACCCCATCTGTTTCACCCTCGACGCCGGCCCGAACATCCACCTGCTTTACCCTGAAGACATCATTGCCGAAGTACGCGGTTTCATTGAAGAAGAACTGCTCGAACACTGTGAAAACAGGCACATGCAGCAGGATTGGGTGGGCGAAGGACCAGAAGAGCTCTGATCAGGATTTCCAGGATTTAAAGATTTTCGGGATTTTTATTGCAGGAATTGATTTCTCCGGATTTACTGGATTATGCGAACCAGCGGATATCGGCGGACCAAATCCTGAAATAAAAATCCCGAAAATCTTTAAATCCTGAAAATCCTGATCTGCTAATGATTTGCAAACATGAAGCCCCCCCTTGCGCATTGTCGGTGCATGGTGTACTTTTGTAACAATTATGTCGAGCTTCATCAAAAAAGGTATAACATGGCTGTGGATGGCCGTACTGTTGGTCTCTACCGTGGGCATCAGCGTACACAGCATCTATTGCTATTGCGTTGGTGAAAGCAATGTGTCCATCTTTTTTGCGGAAGAAGATGCCTGCCTCAGCAAAATTCAGGAGGAAGTTTCCTGTTGTACCAAAGATGCTGCGCCGACTTGCTGCGAAGCCGATAAGTCACACGGCGATTGTACCGACGAAAACGTCACGGTTTACCAGCTTAAAACCGAATTTCTTGTAGATCACCCGTTTGAAAAAACATTCAACAGCCCAGCCTGGGTTGAGGATCTGCCATTTTTCAAACGTTTTACCCGTACGGTGTTGTGCTGCGACACACCGTCCCTCCTGCCCGATGCCAACGCGCCACCCTCCCCTACCGGGCGCGAAATTTGCATCCGGCACGAGCTTTTCCGTTGTTAGTCCTCCGAATGGTTCCTTACAAGTAATCACCTTGTAAAACACTGCTTTGTCATCCCCTTTTCCGGGCCATGACATTGTTCGCCCTCAGGGATACTATTCCCATACGGGGATCATTCCATTCGTTAGAACTACCATCATGAAAAAAACAATCTTCTTTTTCGCCTTTTTCCTAAGTATTCATGCTCTTTTTGCCCAAACGGACAAACTAACCGGCATCGTCACCAACGACCGCGAAGAACTGCTCATCGGCGCAACCATCATTTGGGAGGATACCAAACAAGGCGCCATTACCGATACTTCGGGGCGTTTCAATTTGCCCCTGCGTTCCACCAAAGGCTCTCTTGTGGTTACCTATTTTGGCTACGAACCCGCTCGTGTAGATGTGGAAGTGGGCGAAAACAACCTCTGGATCGAAGTGAGCGGCATGACCCAGCTTAAGGAAGTCACCGTCAGCGCACACAGCTTCGGCAATGCCGTTTCTACCCTCGAAGTCCGCAACATTGAAAGCATCGGCAAAAAGGAACTTGCAAAAGCCCCTTGTTGCAACCTCTCCGAAAGTTTCCAAACCAACGGCGCCATCGACGTGAGTTACCCCAACGCACTCACCGGCGTGCGTGAAATTCAAATGCTTGGACTGCGCGGTATTTACAGCCAGTTTATGATCGAAAACCGTCCTACCATGGGTGGCATAGCAACCCCGTTTGCTTTTGAATACATACCGGGTACCTGGCTCGAAGGCATCCAACTCGCCAAAGGCGCCAGCACCGTCAAAAACGGGTACGCCGGCATCACCGGACAAGTGAATGCCGAACTTATGAAACCACATTCCGACAAACCTGTATTCGTCAACGGATTCGGCTCATCCGAAGGCCGTGGTGAACTGAACGTGCACCTCAACCACAAGGGCAAGGGACGTATTTCGCATGGTTTGCTGGCACACGGCAGTTTTGTGGAAAATACGTGGGACATGAACGACGACAACTTCAAAGACTCACCCAACCGCACCCAGCTCAACGGTTTGTACCGCGTATTTTACGAAAGTCCGCAATGGTGCGGCCAGTTCAACGTACAGGCCCTCACCGACCGTCGCCAGGGTGGGCAACTCAATCCGATCGAAGGCGTACCTGGTTTGTTCAGCATAGACCAAAACAATGACCGCGTGGAAGTATGGGGCAAAGTTGGGCGTGAAGGTTTGTTCGGTAAACCGTACAACCAGCTCGGCAACATGATTTCAGCTTCCTGGCACCGCAGCAGCGCGCTTTACGGGCGCAATACGTACGAAGCGGACCAGCGTTCGTTTTACTGGCAGAGCCTTTACCAAAGCATCATCGGTACCACCAACCACAAATGGGTGGTGGCGCCGTCGTTTCAGTACGACGACATCAACGAGCAGGTAAACGAAGGCGTGCTCGACCGCACCGAAGCCACACCCGGAGCCATGCTGGAATACACGTACAGCAGGCCCAACCTAAAAATGGAGATGCCCGACATTGTGGTGGTGGCAGGCGCACGCGTGGATTGGAACAGCCGGTTTGGTTGGTTTTTTACACCGCGCATCAGCGCAAAATACAATTTTACACAAAACAGCGTAGTGCGGGTATCGGGTGGCCGCGGCTTCCGCTCGCCCAACCTGATCGCCGAAAACATCAGTCTGCTCGCCAGCAACCGGGCCATCAACTTCGCCGACAACCTCAGCTATGAAGACGCCTGGAACTTTGGCGTGAACTTCACTCAAAACTTCAAAATCGGCGGTCGCGAATCAAGTTTCAGCCTCGATCTGTACCGCACCGACTTTGTGCAACAAATCGTTGTGGACGTGGATCAGTCGCCCACCGAAGTGTTTTTTTACAACAGTCCGGGCAAGTCCTACTCCAACAGCCTGCTGGCGGTGTGGAATTACAATGTATTCCCGGGTTTCGACATGAAACTGGCGTACAAATTCAACGACGTACAAAGCACCTATTCCGACAACGTGGTGCGCCAGGCGCCGCTCGTAGCCCAACACCGCGGCCTGGTTTCACTGGATTACACCACACCAGGCAAATTGTGGTCGTTCAATACCCACATGCAAATCGTTGGTTCGCAGCGCCTGCCCGACAACTCGGAAGTACCGCATGAGTACATCCACGATTTCCCGCAGAACAGTCCGGTGTACGGCATCCTGAATGCCCAAATCACCCGCCACTGGCCCAAGTTTGAAATTTATGTGGGCGGCGAAAACCTCACCGGATTCCAGCAACACAATGCCATCATCGCCGCCAACGACCCCTGGAGTCCGTATTTCAACGGATCACAAATCTGGGGTCCGATGATGCGGCAGGTAGGTTATGTGGGGGTTAGGTTTTCACCAACGGGAATTTAAAAAGTAGCAAGTTTCGAGTGGCAAGTAGCAAGTGGCAAGTTGCAAGACAACATGAGTCACCCCGAAAAATTTCGGGGTGACTCACGTGTTTAAGTGCCTTTTTATTTTGAATAAACACCTTTAAATCAGGCGCTTATGGCAAGTATTCGACGCCCTCGTCGAGGTTGTGCAAAAAGGGGCGTTAGCCAATATTCAATAATTATCGCCGAATAATCTATGGATTTAGGGGCTTCAGCCCTAACCCCTCCCAAACCCAATCGACTTGTCATCCCAGCGAAGCGTGGGATCTGAACCATTACCAGGAGATCAAGAGGACTGGACAATGCATTGATCATTCGTATTGTTGTCTGAAATTTGGACATGCGGATAAGGGAACAGATCCCACGCTTCGCTGGGATGACAAGGAGCGCTATCTCTACCAAAAGTGTATAACCGTTGTACAAGAAGTTTGGAACCATTTTCTAAACCGAATATGGCAAATTGAAGACCCATTTTTTGTGAAAAGGCCCCCGCTTGGGAAACGACGTATTTTCCCCGCCCGATTTCATTTGCAATACTGTTTTTATGAATTACAAAGTCATTTGCACCGACATCGACGGCACACTTTTGAACAAAGACAGGGAACTTTCAGAAAAAACCATTTTGGAAATTTCCAGAATAAAAAATCACGTGCCGGTGATTCTTGTTTCTTCCCGTATGCCCAAAGCGATGCGGCATTTACAGGAAACGCTTGGCATTAAAAACCAGCCACTGATTGCTTACAACGGCGGATTGGTATTGTTGTACAACGAAAACCAGGAAGAACCGACGGTGTTTTTAACCGTCCCCATCTCTTATGATGTTACCCGAATCATTTACAACAAAGTAAAAAACACCGACGTCCATGTAAGTTTGTACATCAACGACCATTGGTACGTTGAGCAACTGGATGCCTGGGCTGCAAGAGAAATCAACAACACCAAAGTATATCCCACCATTGCCGGGTTTAATAGTATGATCGATTTGTGGGAAAGCAATTTGGAAGGTCCGCACAAAATCATGTGTATGGGTCCGGAAGCGGAAATACATGCCCTGGAAATGTTTTTAAGGGAAACTTGTTCGGACAAACTGAACATTTACCGTTCCAAATCCACGTATTTGGAACTTGCCAGCAAGCATGTTTCCAAAGCAGTGGCCATAAAAAAACTGCTTCAGGAACACATGGGTTTCAGGCTTGAAGATGTGGTGGCTTTTGGCGACAATTACAACGACATTGAAATGCTGGACACGGTTGGTCTGGGCATTGCTGTGGCCAATGCCAACGAAGCACTTAAAAAAGTGGCTGATGAAATTACCCTTTCCAACCTTGAAGATGGCGTGGCCGTTTCGATCAAAAAGTATTTTGTTTAACCATTCGCTTTTTCAGTAACCAACGTAATTTGAAAAGCCAGCAAATCCTTTTTCATTAAAAAATAAGCCCTGTTGATCAGGTAACGGTAGTCGTTGTTGGCTGCAAACAACATGGCGAGTACATCTTCTTCGTAGGCATCGGCCTTGAAATACACCCAGTCCTGGGACAGGTAATTGTCAAAGTTTGTCCTTGTATCCGGGTTTATTTCTTTTACAAACCATGGATTTTTAAACAAGGATTGCAACTCCTGTTTCAACCTGACTTCCAGAGGACGTATTTGGGTGAAATTATGGGAAATTTGTTCGAAGGGCGTGGTCACGTTTACAAATTCCAGTGCTTTTGCCAAATCAAAATAAATTTTGTACCTGCGATCGTAATCCTTGTCGTACTCGAAATAAAGCCGGTATTTTTCCAAAAGCACGTCTTCTTTCCCTTGTTTTTGGGCAAGGGAATGGAAAAACACAAAAATAGCCCGGTCGTTTTCAGCAATGGATTCCGATAATTTTTCCAGTGAAGTTTGGAGTTTCGGGATCAGCGATTCTGCTTCATTGACCTTGTATTTGATGCCTTCGTAATCAAATGTTTTGATGTCGTAGGCTTTTTTTGCAATGCCTTCCAGTACCTGGATATCGTTTTCCAGGGCGACGTACTCGTAAACCTGATCCACTTTTTCATTGTTGAAAAGATGTTCGAAGGTGGTTGTGTTTTCCTTGTTTTTCAAGGTTTCAACATCGAGAAACACCGTATTTCTGCTGTCGTAATAGGCATTGTAGGCACCATCGAAATCGTTGTTTTGGAAATCGGCAACAAACGCATGTTGGAATTCATCAATTTTAAATAAGGTTGCGCCACTTTCATAAACAACGCCTGCAAACAACCGGTCCGTAATGTCCTGCTGGATTTTTTCGACATTTTTAAACAAGGTATTGGCCGGCCCATTGTTTACTTTTTCCTTCGTTATGCCCAATGTATCGAGCGCTTCCACCCTGTCTTCGGTACTGGGGTGCGAAGCCCATTGGTCCTTAATGATCAATTTGGATTTGTTGTATTTTCCCAGATCGGAGACCGAAATTATGGGCAAATGATGATTCAGTGGATAACCCCACGTTTTGGCATAAAACTGCATGACAAACGCGTGCTCCTGGTAAAGGTTGGGGCTTTTTAATCCATTGGCAACCTGATTGTTGTAAAAATCGATCACCGAATGGTAGGCACGGCTTGCCAGGTTGATGCGCAAAAGCGATTCTTTCAGTGGTCGCGACCCGGCAACATTGGCTGCCACTTCATCGGCGTGAAACTCCATTTCCCTGGAAAGTGCCATGTAACTCAGGTTTACGAAGTCGTACATTTTCCGAAGAATCCACTGAATCCCCTGGATGATGCGCACGGCCAGCGCTACAAAAATGGAAAAATAGCCACTAACCGATGCCCATTTCGCCATCATGGTATCCATCGATTCGTTGTCGTTCAACATGTTGAAAATGACCTGGTTTACGTTGTAAACGAAACTGCCCACTTTCATGCTTCTTTGTGAAAAATGCCCGAACTCATGGGCAAGAATGGCTTTAAATTCCTGTTCCGTAACGGAATTTACAAGTCCCATCCCAATTTGCAGGTTTTTTCGAATGGGCAAAAACATGCTCCAGAAACTGGAATCATAAAAAACGCTGGCATTCACATCCGACGATAAATACACTTTTTTGGGAAAATCGGTTTTGACTTCATCCACGATTTCCTGGATGAATTGGAACAATTCGGGTTCCTGCTCACGGCTAACCTCCAACAGGTCGGCACGGTCGACTTCGTGTTTTTTGAAAATAAATTTGATGACGAACACAAAAATGAAAAAGCCCAATCCCGCAAGTCCGAGTCCCAAACCGATGGTTAAAAACGAGGGAGCAGCCACAATCATACCGAGCCCCGCTGCAAAACAGGCCAATGTTAAGGCAACACACAAAACCAGCAAAACGAGGTACACCACAATGAACAAAACGATGGCGGCGATGGCCCTTGCGGTCATTTTTTTAAACGAATCAGAGATTTCAATCTGCATTGGTGTAACAGGAGCTTTTTAGGATTAAGAGCGTATTGAGTAAATATTTTCAGCCTGAAAGATGAATTGTTTAGACCGTTTTGTCAATTTTTTTTACCCGGGAACTTTTTTTTCCACCCTTTGGTTTTGCCCACACAACCAAAAATCAAAACCATGCGCGTCCACCAATTTTTTACCATAGGGTCGCTCTGACCTCCATGCATCAACAAACGCTATTCCTCCAGGAATTGCTTGATGCCTATTGATGGATCCTGATTCAGAAATAGATCAAACATGATCTAATTTCAAAAGTCACATTTCGTATTTCGTAAATCATCGTCCCGTGGCCAACCGAGCCGGACGCCTCCTCAAAGAGGCCCAAATCCTCCATGTCCGTGCACAGGAGCAGGAAGCGCTGCGCCGTGCCAAAAACCGTCAATTAACCTGCCGTGCCGATGCCATGGCAAAAGTTGTGGCATCAAGACACAACATGCCCCGTGCCATGCGACGCAAAAGCGTTCGTACAGGTATGCTGACCAATCCTATGCTGCTGCTCACGCTGGCTTTATACTGCGATCGCCCGCACCGCCTGTCGACCCTCCGCAATTGGCAACCACCCCGCAGTTGCGATCACGGTGTTTTGTATAAAAGTTTCCGCCGCCAGGTGCTGGCGTTGGCGCCTTTGAAAGATCACCAGCTCCAACGTTTGAAGGTCCTTGTCCAAAACGACAACCCGTCTGTTGCGGCATGGTTGGTTCAAACAGCAACCGACCCGGAGGTAACATCCGAACTGCCCATGCCGGTGGCAAAACTGTTTGCCGAAATGAACGGCAAATTGTACAGCGGCTCCATGAAGTACGAGCTGCAATTTGCCCTTCGCCATGCGCAGGTTCTGTTGCTGGGCGCCACGACGGACTTGGCGGACCGTGTGGCCTTGGTGCTGCCTGCATACACATCAAAACACGAAGCATACTTCCTTCAGGGCATTCAATTCCTGATTCGTCACCATGGTAAAATCAGCATTCAATATGTTCGGGACATTTTGTTGTTTATGCTCAATCCTTTAACAATGATCGAGGAACACATGCGACTGATTGTGGAAGAACGGCTGGGACGGCCCAAATTGAATTTCGGTGTGTATGAGCCTGCGGAAGTATTGCTGCAAATGAGCCAATGGCATGAACAGTTGGCAGTTATTAAACGCGACATTTTGATTTTTCCTTTTCCCAAGACGCCATTGCGTGACGTGTACAGGGGTGTTGGTGTTTTTGAAAAATACACCATCCACCGGCTTCGCCATAACGCTGAATTGGTGAGCGAGGGCATCTACATGAACCACTGTGTAGCCCTCTTTGCACTGGCGTGCTACTACAACATGATCTCCATCTGGAGCCTTACCGTAGAAGGCAGACGTGTGGCCACCATCGAACTGAAGGAACACCGGCAAATTGTCCAATTCAAGGGCAAAAACAACTGTGAAGTGAAAGGTTTACCCGAAGCATTTATGCTGAAATGGGCCCAAACCATGGGTTTGAAGTTTGTTTCATGCTAAATGGGCTTACTCCTCACTTCTCAAAGCATCGGCCTTGGTTTTGCGCACAATGCCGTCTTTGTGTGTCGGCGGACCGTAGATGGTGTAAAATTGCAACTCCCAGGTAGGGTGTGTGTTGACGATGATGTGTTTGGAGCCGGCCGGAATAAGCACCACATCGCCTTCACCAACTACGTATTCGTGTCCCTCGATGATGCATTTCCCTACGCCGCATTCGATGCACACAAAATGGTCGCTGCCCTGGAAAATTTCCTCTCCGGAGTCTTCACCCACTTTGATGTTCATCACCACAAGTTGCAGGTGTTTACCCGTGTACAATACTTTGCGGAAATAGGTATTTTCCAAAGTATCCATTTGGATGTTGTGCGTAAATCCTTTCATTTTTCAAAAGCTGTTTAATGAACTTAAAAAACCAAAGTACGCGTTATTCCTGAACATACACATTGATGTAATCAATGCGCCATGATGCTTTGTCCCGGTTCCATGGGTAAAGCTTCAGGGTTGCGCCTTCCGGGTGTTTTGGAAGCAGAAACATTACCTGAAAACGGAACCATTCACCGGCTGCTTTGGCCTTAAAGGACTGTCCGCGGTAATAAATACGTTCTCCGTTGTGGTCCAGCGTCAGGTCGATGTTTAGGGAAGTTCCCAGGGTAGGTGTCAGCAAATTACATTCAACATAAACACGCTTTGCACCTGGAGGTACCTGGGTTAAAAAAAGGGTCGGACCGAATTCATCCGTGGGTTGAATGTGTACTGTAAAGGAATCGGTTGATACCTGACTTGTATCCGGCAAATAGTTGCTCCAAATACCAGAGCTGTCAGTTTTTTGAAAATGATTTGAATAAACGAGTGCCTTACCAGAAACATGCATCAATGCATGCTCGCTGGATTTACCCCTTTTGCAAAGCGTCAGTTTCCCGTTTCCGTCCACACGATCCAGTTTGCTTGTAATTTCAGGGTAAGGGTATAAAACGTCGGATGCTGCTGAAAAGTCCTGCAAAACCAC
>JADLBE010000185.1 GCA_020847915.1 Saprospiraceae bacterium
CGAACTAAAGGGGAAAAGCAGACGAAAAAATTTAAACCAACTATCTTAACCCCGGCTTTATGCCGTACTTATCCACATGGGGGTCAAAGCTCCGGAATGTGGGGGTCAGACACTCCGGAATAAACAGACTTCGGTTTGTTCCTACTTACCAATGCCGATTCAATGATAAATAGTGGAGCGATGAGTTTAAGTTTTGGATCGGCTTTGAGCCTTAGTTTTTTCCGCTCCAGTTCGGGCCTCCTGGCACGAACATAACAGTTGCGATGATTCTAAAGAAGGAAGAGAGGTAATTGCCTTTATCGAAATTGAAGTAGGCAACATTGCCGAGAACGACGCGAATATGTATCGCAGGTTATTGGGTATTATAAGTAGGAGATGTTGATCTGACAAATTTAGACAAAATAGCTGAACCGTTGCTGTCATGTTGGTGAAACATTTGTCGGAAATATGACTATATGGCAGAACAATCATAATGGCCCGGGAATTGCCTTGTGTTTGGTATCTTTTTATTAAAAACAAGTTTATGATTAAAGTTTTACCAGCACCACCACAAACCGTTCAAGTACCTGATTACATCAGACCGTATTTGTTACCGTCGGAGGACCCAACTTGCCACTGTACTTACAATAACTTTGGAGTAGTGGTAACGACACATCGAATTCTATGGTACGAGAATCCGAATCAAAGTACCAGTGCTTTAGTTCAAAGCGCAGGTTTTAACCGGATTTCCTTCATTGAAAGTTTTACGAGCAATAGGGGCGATGCAGGAGTACGAGTTTATATTGACGGACATGACAAGGCTCGAATGTTCACTTCGAACAATCAGGAGGATTGTTACAAGTTGTCGAGGGCAATTGCTGAAAGAATGTACAAATAGTACGGACGTATTACAAATACGTAGAAGGCTCCGAGCAACATCGCCCGGGGCCTTCCCATTTTCAGTTGTCACTACTCAGATGCATGCAGAAATCCACCGGACCCATCTCGTCGCCATCCCAGGGTGTATATTCCGGAAGCTTTGACACCCTCGTTCCGATTTGGTCTGCCCCTCTTGTTCCTGATCTTTGGACCAAAATGTTAATAACATTTCAGAGGTCTGATCCCTTGGGGATTGGTAACATTCCGGAACCTTTGCCCCCCGGAAAGATGTTGGTACATTCGGTATAAAGGTATTTCAGGCGGGCAGAAGGTTGTTCTTCGGAACTGTTACATTGGTCATTACCTTCTACATCAAAAAGCTGCTTAAACTGGCTAAAAACTACAAGGAAAGCCAAAAACATCTCAACAAACCAATCTTAAGTCCTTACTATGAATCTCAAGGCGAATCAATACCACCCTCCCATTGTTTTTCACCCCGGTGGAACCCTGGAAGAAAAACTGGAGGAACTCGGCATGGATGCGCAGGCACTTGCGGAGGCAACAGGCTTGTCCGAAGCTGAGGTCAGCGGCATCCTAAAGGGCTTCGTCTCCATCACACCCGACACAGCCATACGCCTGGAGCATGTATTGGGTATTCCGGCGCGGTTTTGGTTGAAGATGCAGGAGGCGTGGGATGAATTTCATGTTGTTTAATTAAAACCATCTATGGACCATCGCGACATCCTCGCCATCGAAGGCGAATGGCAGGACAACCTGCGCCACACGGAAACCATAGTTTTGGCTTTGAAGTTTATGCAGGAGGCTTGCGGCATAACCTTCGTACACCGGCGTGCGCCCACACGGGACGCCTTTTTGCAGTACCTTGATTGGGGTGTGCAGGAAAAGTTTCGCCTGTTGTATTTGGCCGGGCATGGGACGAAGGGTGAACTCAATCTTGAAGCTGGGTTTTGTCATCGTATAAAATTGTCAGGAAATCCCTATTTTTACCATCACGATCCGACTCATCGAAGCCAGGAATTTCAGAAGTCTTAAATACATCTCTCAGCCCCTGGGCCCATTCCAGGTGCTGGTGGGTCCTAATGCCAGTGGGAAAACGACGTTTCTTGACGTCATCAAGTTTATTGCCGACCTGGTGGAGAACGGCGTGGATTATGCCATAACACAGCGTACGCAAAACTACCTGGATTTGACCTTCGGCCGCCAGGGCGGCGACATTGAGTTGGCCATCGAACTCGAAATACCGGAAGCGATTCAGGCCGTTTATCCAGAAAAAACTTACCAACGCATCCGATACGAAGTGCGCATTGGGCTTGCTCCGGAAACACAGGAACATGCCATCAGGGAAGAGCGCGTCCTGTTGTTGAAAACAGAAGCATCGTCAGGAACCTACGGGCATAAAGAAAGAACTGACTTCCCCAATCTTACAGTAAGTGCATCGCCCATTATTCGTAAACCATTTGCCAACAGCATATTCTCCCTACTGCTTTCCAAAGGGGAAGACGAACGCGATGTTTTTTATCCGGAAGCTTCGGTGGTACGGGAGATGGCCTGGGGACATTCCTTCAAATTTGGTGTGAAAAAATCTGCGCTTGGGAACATGCCAGCCGACGATACGCTGTTTCCCAGCGCCATGTGGCTGAGGTCCTTTCTGGGAGAAGGTGTGCGGTTGTTTTTTATCGAAGGAATGCACATACGAAATGCCAGCCCTCCGGGTCAATTACGACAATTTAAAACCGATGGGTCCAACCTCCCTTGGGTCATTGAGGATTTGAAAAAGAAGCACAATGACCATTTTCGGGACTGGATTAAACACATCCGTACCGCCTTGCCCGATGTGAAGGACATCGTCACCGTTGAGCGGGCGGACGACAAACACCGTTACCTGAAAGTCCTGTACAACAATGGTATGGAAATACCGAGTTGGCTGGTGTCCGACGGCACATTGCGTTTGCTTGCGTTGACTTTGCCAGCTTATCTGCCCGATTTTAATGGCGTTTACCTCATTGAAGAACCTGAAAACGGAATACACCCCTTGGCGATTGAAACGGTGTTTCAGTCCTTGTCGTCCGTTTACGATGCTCAAATCCTCATTGCGACCCACTCACCAGTTGTGCTGAGTTTGGTCAAATTGGAGGAGGTCTTGTGTTTTGCCAAAACGAAGGATGGCGTAACCGACATTGTTCGCGGGGATGAGCATCCAATTCTCAAACATTGGGATGGACAACCAGATTTAAGCGTCATGTTTGCAGGAGGGGTATTTTCATGAAGGATCGGTTGCTGTTATTGTCATTGATCCGGAGGTGGAAAATTGGATTTGGGTCAACACACCCAAAGTTGCGGAAGTGCTCAGCTGGAGTGGCGACAAAGCACTTTATTCCTGGTTGCAAGAAAACGGTTGGCTGGATGCGAACGCCGAAAAGCCTCATCCGCCCAAAGAGGCCATGGAGGCCGTTTTGAAACAGAACAGAAGAAAGCCGGTTGCGTATATGTTTAAGGAAATTGCCGACTCCGTTTCCTACCGGCGTTGCACCGATCCTGCCTTCCAAAAAATGTTGGCCATGTTAAAAGTTTGGTTTTGTCCTCCAAACACAGATGAACCATAATCCTACATGACCCGAATCACCGAATCCGCCATTGAAAAACTCGCCATCGAGCAACTGAAAGCCCTGGGCTGCACCGATTTTACACTGTGGTAGCCGACAACGACCGGGAACTCATGACCAAAGATAAGTTGCGCGAATTAGCCGTGGTACTCACCGAAAAAGTGCGGCAAAACGCCTCCATTGATCGGACAATCAAAGAAAGCGTTCGAGCCAAGCTCAAAGTGATCGTGAAGCGTACATTACGGCAATTCGGTTATCACCCGACATGCAGATGCTGGCTACTGAGACCGTGCTGAAGCAGGCGGGATGATTACTGAGGAGTTGATGGGGTGAGGGCTATTCTGCATATTTTTTGATTTTGTATTGACTATTCAAAAAGTCGGATGTACCTTTGCACTGTTCTTTACCTTTGGTGGGGAATCTACAGAGGTTTCAAACGCTGAACCATTAATCAGCGTTTTTTTTATTTAGTCCACTTCGGACTGGCTAAAATTTTGCCGATAGAAGTGTCAGCTTCATAAGCCGTAACAAATTTAGCTGCGGTTGCATTTTTTAGCCATATCACTACTACATAGTTCCCTTTCACAATGGCGACTCTTCTCGAAGAGTCATAAGATTTTTTCTTTTTGTCCCAGCCTATCCTTAAATCAGATGTCGAATCTTCAAGGGTATCTTTTATCCACATGATCCGCTCAGCTCTGACAGGTGAAAAGCTTGACTTGTCGGCAAGTTTTCTGTCGGCACTCTCAAAAAAGGCATGATCAAATTGAGCTGGGTGAAATGAAACTTCAATTTTGTCAAATGTGATAATTTTTTTAGAGTGGTCACAATAGGTTTCTTCAAATAATTTACGATAGGCCGCTTCATCGGGCAACTTTGTCAGATTATATGCCATCACCAGCCTCCTTGTAAGTTTATTTTAAATACATTAAATTTTTCCTCCCATTTAGGTGTTCCTCCAATCTCTCTTTGAAGATAAGTAGTTTCCACATGTTGAATTAAATTATACTTTGAACTTCCAGGTTTCGCGCCATTAAGTTTGGAGAACACCATCCCCGTAAGTATGTCTGCCAATTGAATGCCGACAGATTGCTCAGAGGGTAACCCCTGCACTTGTTTGATATCGGAAGTTAAATTCGATGAATCGAGAACGCGCTCAAGTTCTTTAAGTCTTCCTTTATTTCGATTGATTTTATGATCCAGAAAAATATCATAATTATTAAAATCATAAATCCAATGGTGAAGCAATTGGTAATAGAATTTATAAAAACCCAATTCAGCATCGGCGTTATTGTATTTATAGTGGTCAACCTTGTTAGCTTGAATGACAATTACCCTAAAGCGGATATAATCAGTCTGGAAAAAAAAGTCAATAGCATCTTTATATAACTCAAAATACATCGGAGACAACTTCTTCCATTTAAGCTCGCCGTATACGTTATGTTTCTGTTTTATAGTATTAAGACCCATTTTTAGATTGTGCCTAAAATCTGAAGGAATCCATATGCCGCCAATTGCGACAAATTGGTGTGCATCTGTTTTAGTGAGCGCCTCCAACCCACTTTCATCACAGTAAACTTCAAAGTCCATAACTATCTGGTAATTTGCTGTTTATGATTTATTATGTTTTATTTATTGATGCTTTGGTCGATCTTTTTACTTATACTAGGACAAGTAGTTCGAAATAAGCTACGACGTGGCTTAGCTGACTTGAGAGTTTTAATGCAAAGCATTGCTACGCAAAAATAAAATTAAATGTTTGAATTTAAAAATATAATTTTAGATTTTGATATAAAAAGTATTTACGTTTTAAAGCAAATCAATGTGCCAAATCGTTATTTTTACTTCCTCCTCGCCCCTTCCATCGCAACTCCCTCATCCTCCCGGCCATACCCGTACCAAATGCTTAGCATTTTTGCGTAGTACAAACAGTAGCCCTTGTCGATTTAAGGGTTTTGCCATATACAGTCACCAGTCCCTACCCTCATTACTGCCCCACATGCCCCTCACACCTCGGCCCCCTTCTTGCAATGTTTTCCCTTTGGTTCTTAAAAGCTTGTACAAACGCCTTTTCATCCGCCGCACGGTAATTGTTGAAATGTACCTCGTTGTTTGTTTTACGGGTTACATACGTGGCCGTTTCGAACTCCAGAAGTTTTTGTGTTTTGGCATCGTAACGGGCAGCCGTGATGATGACCGGCTCGTCGACAAAAAACGGTACAGGTTCACTGGAGAAATTGTTTGAAAACAAACCCGTCCGCAACTCATAACAAAACGCCACTACTTTGCGATGGGGCAGCGCTACGAACACGCTGGTCTCAGTACCCCGTTTCGGTTCCACGTGCACCAGGATGGGATCGATGCGGCGGTTCAGGTAAAGTACCTTATCGATGTTGATCCATTCGTCGTCCTCAACTTCTACCACGTAGCCTGAGTAGGTGGTGGTGGCGACAACCGTTCCCCGGCGTGTGGTGTCGGTGGTTGGGGTCACGATCGTACGCTCGCAGTCGACCGGGAAAAACACCTCGTCGGGCTGGATGTCCAATCGGGCGCTTTCATTGCGGAGGTAACGGTAGATGGCTGCGATTTGCACCTCTGTCAACGAGTCGTAGTTTGGCATCAATGTCGGTTTCCAACGCTCCCAAAGGCAAGTTGCAAGCGCATCGCCCTTTTCAATCATGGCCATTGAATTTCGGGTGTAACGCACCAGCCAGGCGGAATCGCGGAACAAGTGGATGTTGCCCAGGGCCGGGCCCGTCATATTGTCGCGCAGGTATTTACAGTGGCAATCGATGCAGTTTTTTCTAAACAATGTTTCTCCTTCGGCAATGTCAGTCTGGTCAGGCACCAAAGGTTTTTTATCGGCAGAAGTCCAGCCTTCCTCTACGTCGCGCATGGTGTAAAGCGACATATCGTTGTCGGTAAAGTCTGCCGGTACGGTCACCGTCACAGGTTGGTTGGGATTGATCCGTTGGCCCCCAGGGAATTCGAGTTTAAACATGCCGCCACTTTCCATCAACCGGCCCTGCGCATCGCGGGTGTGCATGCGCGCAAGCACGATGTCTTCCGTACGCATGAGGTAGTTTAATCGAACATTCACCGTTTCATGGCCGTCGCACGCCAGAGACCCCGCCTTGAATTGTATTTTGAAGCGATTTTTTAAAACCACGGTTGTATCGACACCACAACGGACGGTGAAGTCCTCAAAAGGTGCTTTCACGGTTCGCAAGGCACTTTCGTTACGGCATGCCCAAAAGAGCAGACAAACTGTACCAAATAAAATCACGAGGATACTGCAGTGTCGGGTCATAACGATTGTTTATTTCTTCTTCCCCCTCGCCCCCTCCACTGCAACCCCGGCATCCACCCTGCCGTACCCGTACCA
This sequence comes from Saprospiraceae bacterium, assembly GCA_020847915.1. Lineage (GTDB taxonomy): Bacteria > Bacteroidota > Bacteroidia > Chitinophagales > Saprospiraceae > M3007. Next base: position 6,868 of record JADLBE010000185.1, read on the forward strand.
AACGCTGTGGCCCTTGGTGTCGTACATGCCTTTGTCCTTGTCGATTTTTTGCACGCTTACTTTTAGGAGGTTTTTGACCTGCAGGGCCGTAAGGTTGGGATTGACGGAAAGCATAAGCGCCACCACGCCTGCTACGCCCGGACAAGCGCCGGAGGTGCCGCCGAACGAGTCGACGTAGCTGTCCACCGCGGAGTAACCGCCGTCGTGGCTGCGGTCGGTGGTGCGCAGGCCTTTGCTGATGGGCGCCGGATGTTGGAACGCCTGCCAGCCGTAGTCGCCGCTGGGGAAAGTAACCCACACGGCTTTGCCAAAATCGCTGTACACGCTGCGTCTGCTGCGGTCGTTGCTGGCCGCCACGGCGATTACACGTTTGTTGGTGGCGTATCCGTCGTTGGCGGTGTCTTCGTTGCCGTTGCCTGCGGCAAACAGCACCACGCAACCTTTGCCTTTGCGGCCTTTTTTTACAGCATAATCGATGGCCAAACGGGTGCTGTCGGGCAGGGCCGTCTGGCGCTGGTGCACGGGATCCATGGGGTTCCACCACTGGCCGTCGGTGGGGCCCCACGAACATGAAATGACGTGTGCACCTTTGTCGGCAGCCCACACGAACGCATTGGCTTCGGCCATGCTGCCCAGGCCACTGCGCAACCTGATGGGCATGAGTTGAGCTTCCGGCGCCACGCCCGAAGCGCCGTCGGGCAATCCGGCTGCCAGGGCCACGCCGGCACAGGCGGTGCCATGGTTGTCGTCCTGAAGCTTGGGCCTCGGGTCGTCGATGTTGAGGGTGGTGTCAAAAGGGAAAACCACCCGCCCTGCAAATTCGGGATGGTCGATGTCGATACCGTCGTCGATCACGGCAATGATGATGCCTTTACCTTTGGTGTGTGCCCACGCTTTTTCGATGTTCACGTGCGCATCCACGGTTTGGGCGCCAATTTTTGTTTTGGTGAGGTGCCATTGCATTGGGTGGATGCCTTTGAAACGGCGCTCCTGCACGAGTTCGGGGTGACAAAATTCCACGTCCGGCTCCTTCAATAGGTGCTCGGCGATGTTAAAAACCTCGAGTCCGGTGCCTTCTTCGGCCTTGGTGAACCAGGAGTTTTTTGCAAACACCAATTTGCTGATGATCTTGAGTTTGTGGCGTTTGATGGTTTCCAAACAGGTCTTTTCGTCCACCGCATCTTTAAATTTTACAAAAAAATTCTCGGTGTAAAGCACCACCTCTCCACTATCGGCATCCTGAAGGGCGCGGCCGGCAAAACGTATGTTTTCTTCTTGTTTTAAAACCGCGCGGGTTTCGTCGCGTTTGTCTCTTGTCGCCTCCAGTCCGTCGACGGCTTCAACGCGGTGCACGGTAATGCCTGCTTCGGGGAAAGCGGCCACTTCGGTGGTTTGTTGCATGATGTCGTGGCTTGCCCGACTCATGTCCACATCCTCGAGTTTTTTGTTGCCGTGGGTACGGATAACCACGAGGTCGGGACTTTCCTCGAGTTTCATCGTTTTGCCTTTTTTGCCGCCGTATTTTACCTTGTACATGTGTTTTCGGTTTTGGATGAAGGTGGGGGAAATTGGATTATTTGGGTTCGTATTTCGCCAGATCGTCGCCGGCAAGAACAGCAGTTACAAACAGGTAGCTGGAGTTTCGTTTGTAACGCACGTCCTTTTTTACGGCGCTCAAAAATTTCAAATGCCAGGCATAACGCCTGCCCACCAGGCAACCGGCGCTGTACAGCCCAACATAGGGTGGAATTTTATCCTTGGCGGTGGTGTGCTGGTTGATGCCGAACCAACTGCCGACGTCGATAAAATCCAACGTGTCTCTTTTACCGTTTTTATTGCCGTCGCGGTGTACACGCACATCGCCGCGTTGAACAAGGGCTGGTTGCCTGTTTTGGTGCAGGCCAACGGTCCAGGCTTTGTATTGTCCGAACGCGATGCGTGCCGCGCCTCTTGGGTTGAGCGGATTTTGGGTGTATTGTCTGCCGGGTTCGGTGGTGGACTGGTCGTTCACCACAATTTCGGGTCTGCCGGTTGCGAGGATGCGGATCACGAAGCGGCGGTCGTTCCATTCGTCGAAGGCGTCGTTGTTGAGGGTGCCGTCGGTGTTCATGCCTTCCACGTACACAATGTTGTACATGTTCGGGCTGCGTGCGATCCAGTACCCTTTGCGGCGCATGTAACGCAGGATGCGTTTGGCCAGGCGGGTTTCCACGCCGTCCTGGTTGTGTGTTTCCCAATCGAGGGGTATCAGTTTGTCTACGTCGGCGGCGAGCAGTTTGCCCACCAGTTTGGGTTCGAGCAGCCGGTCGGTGTATTTGATTTTTGCAAGTCTGCAAAACTCATACAAAGCGCTTCGGGTATTGAGTCCAATGATGCCGTCGCTTTCGTTGGAGGGACCAAACGGCTCGGTTTTACTACCGCGCATCATGGGATCGAGCAGGCCGAGGTTTACCAGTTTTTTTTGCAGTTCGGTAGCGGCCGATCGGTTGGTTTGCTGGTTGAGATCGTCGGTGGTGATGATGTGTTTTTCATCAACGATTTGTTGGAGCGAAAGGATCATGTGGCAAGGTGGTTTTGGGAAAAAAGCATGATAGGGATCTAAACAAAAACAAATATGAAAAAATTATGCCAATGGCGAAACACATTGGGAATGAACTTTAAAATACTTTCCGCTCCCTGTTTGATTTCATTAAACATCCCCGGCGTACTTCCGACTTCGCACTTCGGACTTCCGACTGTTTCCCCTATCTTTGCGCCCCAAAGTAATTCATCCCGGACTTCAGTTTTCGAACGCAACCAACTTCGAACTCCAAACTCCGAACTCCGAACTTCTGTATGACAAAAAAACGCATCCTCATCACTGGCGCCGCCGGTTTCATCGGCTCCCACCTGTCCGAACGTTTCCTCGCCGAAGGTTACCAGGTCATCGGTATGGACAACCTGCTCACTGGCGATCTGGCAAACATCGAACACCTTTTTAAAGAAAAAGACTTCGAATATTACCACCACGACGTTACGAAGTTCATCCACATACCGGGCAATCTCGACTACATCCTGCACTTCGCTTCCCCGGCATCGCCCATCGATTACCTGAATATGCCCATTCAGACCTTAAAGGTGGGCGCTCATGGCACACACAACTGTCTGGGACTTGCCAAGGACAAGGGTGCGCGAATTCTGGTCGCTTCCACGTCGGAAGTGTACGGCGACCCACTACAGCACCCGCAAACCGAGGAATATTGGGGCAATGTGAACCCCGTGGGTCCGCGCGGTGTGTACGATGAGGCCAAACGATTTATGGAAGCCATCACCATGGCTTACCACAGTTACCACAAGGTTGATACACGCATCATCCGCATTTTCAATACCTACGGTCCGCGCATGCGTGTAAATGACGGACGTGTACTCCCCGCTTTTTTCAGTCAGGCCATCCGTGGCGAAGGGCTCACCATTTTTGGCGACGGTTCGCAAACACGTTCTTTCTGTTACGTCGACGACCTTGTGGAGGGCATCTACCGCCTGCTGCTTTCCGACTACCACCTTCCCATGAACATGGGCAACCCATCGGAAATCAACATGATGGATTTCGCTAAAGAGATCATCGAGCTGGTTGGAAACCCAAAAGCCTACATCGATTACCGCCCCCTGCCCGTCGACGATCCGAAACAACGCCGCCCCGACATCACCAAGGCACGCAGCATTTTGGGGTGGGAGCCGCGTTACAACAGGGAGGAAGGATTGAAACTGACGTATGAGTACTTTAAAAAAGCTGTAAAATAGTGGTCATGGAGGGCGGCCGTTAGTCCCCCAAACGAAAGGCGGACTAAACTCCGCCCTCC
>JADLBE010000186.1 GCA_020847915.1 Saprospiraceae bacterium
CCCCCCCCCCCCCCCCCCACCCCCCACAAAAAACACCACACTTTCAGCATGGGTAACTATTCTACCTCAACATAAAAAATGATCTCCGAGTTCGCAGGGATCACCCCGTCGGGTGTTCCTTCTTCGCCGTAAGCCAGTTTGGCCGGGATGATTAAAATGGCTTTGGCGCCGTGGCTGAGCCATTGTACGCCTTCGTCGAAACCAGCGATCATCTCATCGGCTGCCGTGCGGAATTCCAACTTCTCGCCGCGCTGGAAAGAGTTGTCAAACATGGAACCGTCGGGCAGGCAGCCATAATAATGCACTTTTACTTGTTGTCCACTTCCAACCTGTTTGCCCTTGCCTTTGTTTTCAACAATCATTTTCAGGCCCGATTCTTTGGTGTCGATCTTTTTTTTCAGTTTTCCATCGCGGTAATCGGCCGTCATTTTGACCATCTTCTTTTCTACGTCGGCGAATTTTTTGTCCATTTCAGCCTGCTTTTTGGCGATTTCCTCGGCTGTAATGATGTCCCACAGCTTAAAATGGTACCGAATGTCTTTTTGCGACTGTAGTTCCGCCGGGATGTATGGACGAACATCGTCGGAAATGGCTTCCAGCACCGTGGCGCTGTCGCCTTCACTCATGTAAAGGAGGCCATCGTAAATGGCAGGCACTTTTTCTGGCAGCTCATCCTTTTTAAAAAGGTTGATTTGCCGTGGACCGCCCATATCCCATGTGGTGGCCATGAGCGTATCGCCGATGTAGGTGGTCACCGAAACAGATACATCGTCGCCTGGTTGGGCCTTAACACCGCCTTTGCGAACATGGTGCACAAAACGGAAACCGTGTTCGGTTACGATGGTATCCTGGGCTTCAGTGAGGCCCGGCATGCTCAGCAGAACAAAAATGAAAAGAAAATAACGCACGATGTTTCAGGTTAAAGATGAACTTAAAACAAAACATCCTGAAAATCGGGGTAATCCTTACAGGATGACAAGGCGTTGGCGTTGTCATCCTGTAAGGATTACCCCGATTTTCAGGATGGGTATTTTTAGATAACTTCTACGTAGAATACGATTTCCGAATTGGGAGGAATGGTGCCGTCGGGCGTGCCTTGTTCGCCGTAGCCAAGTTTGGCGGGCAGGAAGAACACAGCTTTGCCGCCGTGGTTCAATTGCTGAACACCTTCGTCGAAACCGGGGATCATTTGACCTACACCGGCAGCGAATTCGAGGGGCACACCGCGTTGGAACGAGTTGTCGAACATGGTGCCGTTGGGCAAACAACCGTAGTACTGGCATTTTACCTGCTGACCAGCAGCAACCGGAGCGCCGCTGCCTTTGTCTTCAACAAGCATCTTGAGGCCCGAAGGCAGGGTTTGCAACTGGCTGGCAAGTTTGCCACTGCTGTAGTCGGCCGTCAGGGTCGTCATTTTGCTTTGAACAGCGGTGAAACGCGCTTCCAGTTCAGCCTTTTCTTTGGCTTTGTCATCAGCGGTAACGATGTCGACCAGAACAATTTCGTAACGCACCTCTTTTTCTTCTTTCAGATTGGCAGGAACGTACTTCTGAAGCATCGTGTCGATGGTTTCGTAGATGGTAGCGCTGTCACCTTCCGACATAAGCAGGGCGGCGTCGTAAATGGCCGGAACACGTTTGGGTAGGTTTTCGGCAGTGTAAAGGGCGATTTCGCGTGGACCGCCGTTCATCTGTTGGGTGCTCGACATCAGCGAGTCGCCGATGTAGGTGTATACCTGAACCTTTACGGCATCGCCAGGCATGGCTTTAACGCCGTCGTTTTTAACGTGGTGGATGAAGCGGAAACCGTGTTCGGTTTTAACGCCTTTGTCGCAAGCCGTGATGCCGATGGCAAAGGCTGCAAGTGCAATAAAGAGGAAAGAACGCATGGGTGTTGAAAAATTGCGGTGTAGATGTAGTGTGAAAATAAAAGGCTCCCGTTGGGCGCCGTTTTGTTATGTCAGCGCAGCAGTTCGGTTTTGTATTCCGGCAGCAATGCTTTGAATTTTTCGATGGTGGCTTTCAAACTGTCGTGCGAATAGGCGCCGGAAGCGTTTTTATGGCCGCCGCCGTTGAAATGTTTGCGACAAATGGCCTGTACGTCGAGGTCGCCTTTCGAACGCATACTCAACTTAACGATCGACGGCTGGTTGTGGATGAACACCGCCAGTTTCACTTCGCGAATGCTCAATAGGTAATTGACGATACCCTCCGTGTCGCCGCGCTGTATGTTGAACTGCTCGTAGTCTTTTTTCGACAACCAGATCATGGCGGTGCGGTATTCAGGCCAGTATTCCATACGGTTGCTCAAACAATGGCCCAGCAAACGCAGGTTTTTTTCTTTTTGGGAGTTGAAAATCATGTCCTGCACCGACGTATCGTCCAGGCCGCGTTCCACCAAATCGGCCACAATGCGGAAAATTTGCGGATTGGTGGCATGGCGGAAGGAACCAGTATCTGTAACGATGCCGGTGTACAGGCATTTGCCGATGGCCGGACTGATTTTCATGCTGTCGCCTAAGCCGCTGATGAATCGGTAAATCAATTCACAGGTACTGCTTGCCTCAGGTTCGGAAAACATGTGGTCGGCAATGGGTTCGGGATACAGGTGGTGGTCGATCATGATCCGTTTGCCGGGAAGCGGCCGGATGAAATCGCCCATCTTGTCGATCCGGTTGTAGGCGTTGAAATCGAGGAAGATGAACAGGTTTTTTTTGTGCAAAACATGTTTGCACTCCTCGGTGTGGATGTCCCAGATCAAAATGTCGGTGGCGCCGGGCAAAACTTCGAATTCCTCGGGATATTCGGACGGAAACAAGACATGCACCGTGTGGCCGTACTGCTCAAGGTAGTGCTGCATGGCCAATGAACTGCCTATGGCGTCGCCGTCGGGGTTGCGGTGCGAGCAAATGGCAACATTTTGGGGAACCGAGATGAGTTGCTTCAGGTCGGACGTAAATTCCATAGAAGTGCTTAAACGATCTGGCAGGGACAATATTATTTGGTATGTACCTGTCGACAGGAAGCCGCAAAAATAAGGCAATTGTCACCACAAATTGGAAGGTGCAGCATATTATTTTTTCACAAACCTCTTTTTAGGCATGATTTGAAATAAAATCTTGTAATACCTTTGCGGCCCGAAGCGCACAAGCTTCTTCTTTTTTCACTTGTCCAACCACAACACACAAATACCATGGCAGGCACACGCACCTTCACGATGATTAAGCCCGACGCCGTTAGCGCAGGCAACATCGGCAACATTCTTCAAATGATCAACGCCGCAGGCTTCCGCATCGTGGCAATGAAACTCACCAAACTCAGCCTCGAAAAAGCAGGCGAATTTTACGAAGTCCACAAAGAACGCCCCTTCTACGGCGAACTTACCGAGTTCATGAGCAGCGGCACCATCGTGGCTGCCATCCTCGAAAAAGACAACGCGGTTGAAGATTTCCGCAACCTCATCGGCGCCACCAACCCGGCCAACGCCGAGCCACACACCATCCGAGCCAAATACGCCAAAAGCATCGGCGAAAATGCCGTTCACGGCTCCGACAGCGATGAAAACGCCGCCATCGAAGGCGCGTTTCATTTTGCGGGTGTAGAGATGTTTTAAGTTCGAAGTTCGAAAAATAACCACATTAGGCACATAAGACTACCAAGGCACATTAGAGAGAAATTTCTAATGTGCCTTAGTAGTCTAATGTGCCTAATGTGGTTATTTTTTGGACCTTTTACAAGTACGCCTCCAGCCACTTACACTCCCTAACCGCCTTTTGGTAAAACTCCGTGTCCTTGTACGCATCCAAAACCCGGTAATACCGCAAGGAAGCATCGGGCAAAATGGGGATAAGGTTGCTGCCGGGTTTGTATTGGCAATCCGGACTGCAGAACCAGATTTTTTGCTCACACCGAGCTGCCATAAACGCCGCCCGTGCGGCCATTTCAGGTGTTTTGGACAGTTTGTAGGCCTTTTCAAAATAACTCAAAGCTCGGTTTACATCGGTGTTTTCGCGGTTGCCAGAAGGTGAACCGTACAATGGAAAAACCGGACCGGAAGCCAAACGTGTCCAGTTGGCGCCGCTGCGGTAGGCATCCATTACCTCCCATTCGTAACCGAAATACGACATGTTGTAATACGCCAGTCCGATCAGGTAGTAATAATAACTTGCCGACGGATCGTCCAATGCCGCCGCGGATTTGGCTTTAAACTCATAGTCTAGTATCCTTTCCACCACCTGCCTTCGGTTCAACAGCAAGGTGTCGGACACGCGGCGGTGCACTTTTTCGCCCAGGAGTTCCACAAAAGGCGCAAATTGGGAGAGTCCTGCCATTTGTGTCGCCGGAATTTTCCGATAAACGGCCAATGCCGCTTCGGGTTCACCTTTGGCAAACAACATGGTGCCTTTCATTTCAAACAACATGGCCCTGATGCGGTCCGGATTGGTGTCCATCTGCATCATACGCTCCAGAAACATCGGATTGTCCTCCCCGGCTTCCAGCAAAAGATCGTCGATGATTTCCATGTCCGGATTGTACATCAACGCCTTGTGGTCGTAAGCCGTCAGAAGAGCTTTGCCGGGCCTGTTGGCCAGGGCATAGGCGCTCGACATTTTGTCGCGCAAGAACGGTTGGAAATCGCGCCAGGTCGCAAACGTCGGGTCTTTGCTCAAGCGGAACGCCTTCTCTTCGGAGGCATACGTGCCCGGATTGATTTGTTGGATTTCCAGCAAAAGACGCCAGATTTGCAACTGACGTTTCATCACGGTGTCGTAATCGTCGTCCCGGTCCAGCAGGTCGTCGGCGCGGTCGAAACTTTTGCCGGCGGCGTAATAATCGCCCGCAAGCAGCTCCAGGTAACCTTTCATGGCCTGCCACAACCGCGGATTGGCGAGTTTGCCGCTGCGCAAACCATTGCGCACAAGTTGCTGAAGATCAATGAGGTATTTGCCGCAATTTTGCAATGAAGGCGCACCCTTGGGCACTCCGAATTTTTTCTCCGTCAAGGACGTCAGCAGCAAACGTTTTTCAAGCCTTTGAACGTCGGATATCAGCAACAAATCGAGCTGCGGGTGCGAAGGTTCGAGGTCAAAAACGCGTTGTATGTCGGCCACGTCGAGGGCCGGACTGCCCGCTGCCCGAAGCATAAACAACGTGGCGGTTTCGTTGGGATTTTGGCACAATTGCATCGTTTTTTTCCAGTCCTCGTCGTTGCGGATGCGGAAACTGTAAAACGCCTGCTTGCGTTTGCTCGGGCAATTGCGGAAAATGAGGCTGTAGCGGTACGCCGCTTCGTGAAACTTCCCTGTTGCCTGCAAAGCACCTGCCAGGTGGCCCAGCGTCCAGTAATACATGATGCTCGGCTTTTTGCGGTCCATCTTGGGCATCAGGTAGTTGTACAGTTCGATGGCCTTGTCGTTGAGTCCGGCGTAATGCGCCAAACGCACGATTTGGTAGGTGTACCGTTGGCGCACAAACATCGATTCGGTTTGTTTGAAACGACCCAATCCTTCACCGACCAGTTCCAGCATGGTGGCCGGGTCGCGGTCGGGTATCGTCCAGCCGTCGCCATAAGCGATCACGTAGGGCTCGCATTTTTTTGCGTAAATGAGGTAATCGATCACCTCGGTGCACTTGTTAAAAATCAACATTTCGGCGAACGAGTTGCCCTCGAGCGTGTAGGGCAGCAGCTTTCTCCCGGTTTTGTCAAGCGCTACTTTGCGCAGGTCTACCATTTCATCGATGCCGGCTTCGTACACCACGTACGACACGTCTTCAGGCGCCGCTTTGTTGCAAAAACGGTCGATCCACTCCCAAATGTTGTCGTCGCGCTGCAAGTCGCGTTTGAAATACACCTGGTCGTAGTAGTCGTCGAAACGCAGGAAAAACGGCGCGTAAGCAGCGTTTTTGTTGATAACGTCGGGCAAAAGGAAGGAATAACCCGTAAACCGGGGGGCTTGCGGACCACAGGCGCCTGTTTTTTCCGCCACGCCGTGTTGGGTGTAGGGAAAAAAAGCGCAACAAAGCACCGCGGCTGCGGCGAAAAGCAAACGGCGCGTCAACGCGCGTGCACCAAATGGAGGTTGGGCTTTGGCCCGACACTGTGGCGTTCGGGCTTCAGCCCGAAGACTTGAAACGGAAAACTTCAATCTGCGCGTCAACGCGCTTTTAAAGGATAAGCCAGGGAGTCGCATAGGTTTTGCAGTGTGGCTGCCGGAAAACGTACAACCGCGCTCGAATCGAGGTGAAAAAAGGCCAACGTTGCATCGGACGCCAGATCGATTTGCGGCAAAAGCTTCAGAGCATCGGACAGCAGTTCGGGATCGATGGTTTCCAGACGCAGTTGGTCTTCAGGGCGAAGATAATGGCCAGCGAGGAAAGTGCCGCTTATCACCTTATACCGTTCGCAATGCGGTGGGGTTTGCGCTTCGCGCAAAAAACGCGTCGTGTCCTGAAGCTCATCGCCCACATCGGGTAAAATTTTCCAAAACAAACCATCGCGGTACACCAAAGTCCAGGCATATACGGCCACGGCCACATCGAGCGGCAGGGGGTAACGTTCCGGTGCGCCTTGTATGTAGGTATTGGCGGTTTCGGCGGTAAAAATGGAATTGCCGCCTTCGGGATTTTCAATGTCGCCGGTGTTGTACAACATCAACATGCCGCGGTCCACGGGTGGCACGCCTGTTTTTTCCGGGAATTTGTATTGGTGCAGGCGTATGGTGGCGCTTAGGGTTGTATTTCCCGGCAGGTGTTGTTTTATTTTTTCCAAAAAAAGGAAAAACCCCTGGCGGCTGCGCGGTGTCCAGTCGCAGTCGAACTGCACTTCGTTGTAAGTTTTACCGGGAAACTGTTTGCCGATAGACGCAAGGGAACGCGCCGTGTTGGCGGCGAGTTTGTCGATGTTTGCTTCAGAAAGGTTGTGGAAAACCTGTTGGGTGATGAACACGCAGGGGACGATGTCGAGACCGGTCGAGTCCGAAACGTTCAGTTTGGCGTAAGGTACGGGAGCACCGTTTTCGTCCGGACCGATGTCCAAAAACTTGATGTACAGTTTCCGACAGCCCAGGTCGGTGAGGTATTGTGTACGGTTGTTTTGGAAATTGGTTTGCCAGTGGTAATAAGCCGGAGCCAGTTGTTTCGGTTTGTTGCAGGCTGCCAACATCAACAACAAAAAAAATCCGTGTAAAATCTGTGTTCGTAAGATCTGTGTCATCTGTGTACCATTACGTAGCGCAATGGTACACAGATGACACAGATCTTCGAACACAGATTTACACGGATTTTATTACAAGCCAAAAATCGCTTTGCCCCAATACTTTGCGGCATCCCCGAGTTCGTCTTCGATGCGCAGGAGTTGGTTGTACTTGGCGATCCGGTCCGAGCGTGAAGCCGAGCCCGTTTTGATCTGGCCGGTATTCAGAGCCACGGCCAGGTCGGCGATGGTGGTATCTTCGGTTTCGCCCGAGCGGTGGCTGATCACCGAGGTGTAAGCGTGGCGGGTGGCCAGGTTTACGGCATTGATGGTTTCGGTGAGCGTACCGATCTGGTTAACTTTGATCAGGATGGAGTTGGCGATTTTTTCATCGATACCGCGCTGGAGGCGTTCCACGTTGGTCACGAAAAGATCGTCGCCCACGAGTTGGATGCGGTGTCCGAGGGTTTCGGTGAGCGATTTCCAGCCGTCCCAGTCGTCTTCGCTGCAACCGTCTTCGATCGTAACGATGGGGTAGCGGTTGCACCAGTCTTTCCAGAAGCTGACCATATCGTTGCGCGAAAGGCGGTCGCCGGTTGATTTTTTGAACACGTATTCGCCTGTTTCCACATCGTAAAATTCGGTAGCGGCGGCGTCGAGACCGATCACCACGTCTTCGAGCGGACGGTAGCCGGCGGCCTGGATGGCTGTCATCACCATTTGGATGGCTTCTTCGTTGTTTTTGATGCCGGGGGCAAAACCGCCTTCGTCGCCGACGTTGGTGGTGTAGCCTTTGTTTTTCAGTACTTTTTTAAGGTTGTGGAAAATTTCCACACCCATGCGCAGGCCTTCGCGGAACGATTCGGCGCCGACGGGCAGGATCATGAACTCCTGGAAGTCGATGCCGTTATCGGCATGTGCGCCTCCGTTGAGGATGTTCATCATGGGCACGGGCAACACGTGTGCATTTACGCCCCCGAGGTAGCGGTACAGGGGCTGACCGAGTTCTTCGGCAGCGGCATGTGCCGTGGCGAGCGAAACGGCGAGGATGGCGTTGGCGCCGAGTTTGCTTTTGTTGCGGGTGCCGTCGCGATCAAGCATCATTTTGTCGATCTTGATCTGGTCGGTCACTTCGCAGCCGACGAGTTCTTCGCGGATGATTTTTTCCACGTTTTTAACGGCTTGCTGCACGCCTCTGCCGAGGTAGCGGCTGTCGTCGCCGTCGCGCATTTCAACGGCTTCGTGGGCGCCGGTGCTGGCGCCGCTGGGTACAGCGGCACGGCCCATGAAACCGGCTTCGGTCCACACTTCTGCTTCAATGGTAGGGTTGCCGCGGCTGTCAAGGATCTCGCGGGCAATGATTTCGCGAATGGCGCTCATGCTTCGTAGATGGAGTTTTTGTGAAAAAAACAGGTTTGGAAATTTGGGTGGCAGGGCTTAAAGCATGTTTGGTGAATCCCGAACATGCGCTTTGCGCAAATGTAGCCAAGATTTGTTCTGTAAGGGCAAAAGCGCTTATGTTTTTCCGGCAATATCCTGTACCACCACACTGGCCATGTGCAAACCGAACAGGGCAGGGATGTAGGAAATGGTGCCGTAAAACGATTTTTTGAACTTGCTGCCGTCGGTGAGCATCATGTTTTCGCGGTAAACAGGTTCCGAGGAAAACACGACCGTAACGCCTTTGCGCACGCCCTTTTTTTTCAATCCTTTGCGCACCTGCTGTGCAAACGGACAATTGTAGGTTTCACTGATGTCGGCAATACGCACCTGCGACGGATCTATCCTGCCGCCGGCGCCCATGCTGCTCACCACGCGTACGTCGCGTTGTTTACACGCCACGATGACGTACTGTTTGGGCTGTACGGAGTCGATGCAGTCGAACACATAATCGAATTCGTTGGAAATGAGTTCTTTAACGAGGGCGGGCGTCAGGAAGTCTTCACGTACGATGAGCTGCAGGTCGGGGTTGATGTCGCGCAAACGTGCGGCCATAAGGGCTGCCTTGCTTTGACCCACGGTGCTGTGCATGGCGGGCAGTTGGCGGTTGGTGTTGGTGATGTCCACCGTGTCGCCGTCCACGATGGTCATGCTGCCCACGCCTGTGCGCGCGAGAAATTCCGCTGCGAAGCTGCCCACACCGCCGAGGCCGATCACCAGAATGTGCAGGTTGTGCAGTTTTTCCAGGGCTTCGGGACCGATAAGCAGTTCGGTGCGTTGCAGCCAGTGGGGTGGGGTGTAGGACGTGGACATGGGTAGCGGTGGTTGACGAACAGAAGAAAGGGTAGTTCAGGATGGGGCGGCAAAAATACGTTGTGTGCGGTTGAAAAGAGCGCAGTTTTAAGAGTTGAAGCTTATTTTGCACCCTTGTTGCCAGCGTACGAAACATTCAGCAGGCAGTCTTCGCATGGATAAAGCCAAAAGTCAACTGTTTGTTTTTTTTGCAAAAGCAGTACTTTCACAAATCTATTTCAAGGAAACAAGCGATCAAATTATGAAAAATCAAGGTGTAAAAGTGATGGTGTTGTGCTGTGTCATGTCGTTTATTACCGCCTGCAATTCTAATAAAAGTGAAACCGCAGCAGCGCCGGTGATCGACAAGGAACAAATCAAAAAACTTATTCAGGAAAAGGAAAATGAATACGCTGCTTTGTACAATTCCGGGGAAGTAAAAAACATCGGCTATTATGCAGAGGACGCCATTACCTTTTACCAAAACAGAGCGCCACTGGTTGGCAGGGATTCAATAGTAGCATTTTTAAAAGAAGATATTGTTTCCAATACCAATACCATCTCTTTTACAACCAACGAGGTTTTTGTATCCAATGACGGCGTTCAAGTCGTTGAACTTGGTTCTTTCAAAGTTGTAGATTCTGCCAATACCACTGTAAATACCGGAAATTACATGGGTTTGTTTGAAAAGCGCGACGGTAAATACGTCTGCCTTAGGGATATGAGCGCTTCGGACAAGCCAAAGGAGTAAATCAACTGGGTACAGCGCCTGATGCCCCGTAGCCAACGCCTGCAAACATGGATCATCCGGATTTTTCATTGGGGTGATCCATGTTTTTGACTTATGTTGTAGTACAGCTATTGGGTTACGAGTTTATCCTCTTCGACCGCCGCCACCTCTTGAGCGACCGCCGCCACCGCTGCTTCTTGATGATCCACTGCTGCTTCTTGAACTTGAACCGCCGCTGTTGTATCCTCCACTGCTTCTGGTACGCGAAGAACTGTTGGAAGTTGTTGGGCGTGTAGAAGCACCGGATCCTGTGGATGGTCGTGTTGAAGGACTTGCTCCGGTAGAAGGTTTTGCAGCGCCGGTGGATGGCCGCGTAGATGCGCCCGCTCCGGTAGAAGGTTTTGCAGCGCCGGTAGATGGCCGCGTGGATGCGCCCGCTCCGGTAGAAGGTTTTGCAGCGCCGGTGGATGGCCGCGTGGATGCGCCTGCACCGGTAGAAGGTTTTGCAGCGCCGGTGGATGGCCGTGTGGATGCACCCGCTCCGGTAGAAGGTTTTGCGGCACCGGTGGATGGCCGCGTGGATGCGCCTGCACCTGTGGATGGCCGCGTGGATGTATAATTGCCTTTGGCCTTGTTGTTGTTTACGGTAGTGGAAGTATTTCTGGAGTGGTTGTAATTGTTGTAGTTGTTGGTATTGTGAATGATCACCGTGTTGCCGTGGTAGCCATAACCACCGTGGTAATGATGGTAATAATGGTTGTGGCGGTAAATGCCCACGGCCATAACCGTAAAGGCTGCATAATATGGTGGGTAGTAACCGTAATAATAAGGAGGGTAATAGGGTACATATACCGGAGAATACACATATTGAACGATGGGGGCCGACTGGACAACCACTGTTGTAGTGGTTGCCGGAGCGCTCACGACCGCAGGTTCGTCGCCTGAATACCCTGGGTTGGCAGTAACCTTGGGCGTTGTTGTTGTGGTTGGTTCAACAATGTAATCTTTTCCGTACAAATCCTTGTCGCCCACAATCTGCATGGTTACTTTTTTATCTTTATCCTTGGATACCAAAATAACAGCTACATCCTGTTTTTCCGTTTTGGTAACATCAACCTGCAGTATGAATGTAAAATCGTCGTCCTTTTGTTTGGTTTCAACTTTAATAAAATCAACTTTACCATCCAGATCCAAATCCAGGTTGTTGACGCCAGTTTCTTCCGAATTCAGGGCCTTTTCAAACTCTTCGATGGTTTTTGATTTTTGAAAAAGATCCAGTACGACATAAAGATCAAGACCGTCTCCCGGTAAATTTAACAAGGTCGAATCATTCTCTGTTTGTGCAAACACAGGTATGCTGAACAAAGCCATCCCAAGAACTAAAATGGATAATAAACTGGTCTTCATGCCACTAAGTTTAATTGCTGCAGATTTTAACCTGAAAATTACGACAATGTCATTAACAATTCTAAAATTGTAAATTTTTGATGAAAGAACTCCACGACATCATTTTAGCCTACGACCAGGCTTTACGGCAAAACAAACGAACGGCCCTGGTAACCGTAGTGCAGGTGGAAGGTTCCTCGTACCGCCGGCCAGGCGCACGCATGCTGGTTACGGAAGAAGGTGAAATTACAGGCGCCATAAGCGGCGGCTGTCTGGAAGGTGATGCCCTGCGCAAAGCGCAGTCGGCCATGCGCCAACAACAAAACAAACTGGAAATTTACGACACCAGGGACGACGACGACGACCGGATCGGCGTGCAGCTGGGCTGCAACGGCGTCGTTTATATTTTGTTCGAACCGATCCAGAATAACGATGCAAACAATCCCGTCAACCTTTTAAAACGGGTTGCATTCAACAGAAAAGACGCCGTAGTGGCAACGGTTTTTAACACCGACAAACACGCCGCGCAAACAGGTACCTGCCTGTTTTTGAACGATGAGGAATACCTGGTTTTGACCGATGCAATGCTTCATGCGGGAGCCTCCAACGTGCTTCGGGATAAAAGGTCGATGGTTCAATCCCTCGGCGAACTATCGGTGTTGTACCAATTCGTACCGCCCGTTTTGCAACTACTCATTGTAGGCGCCGGCAACGATGCCATGCCTTTGGTGGACATGGCCTTTTTGCTCGGCTGGAAAACCACCGTTGCTGACGGCAGGCCTGCCTACGCCACACAACGGCGTTTTCCCAAAGCGCAAAAAGTTTGCACGGTAAAACCCGAAGGCCTGTTGTCTGAAATAAGCATCGACCAAAGAACTGCCGTTGTTTTGATGACGCACAACTACAACTACGATCTTGCTGCGCTGGAACAACTGATAAACACCCATTGCCGGTACATCGGCGTGCTCGGACCAAAGAAAAAACTGCACAAAATGTTCGACGCATTGGCGGAGCAAGGCGTGGCAATAAGCGATGAAGTTTTAAAAACCATCTACGGTCCGGTAGGGTTGGACATCGGTTCCGAAACCTCGGAAGAAATCGCTTTGTCCATGGTTGCCGAAATCAAAGCGGTGTTTTCCAACCGGCGTGGCACACCCCTGAAAGAAAAGCCGGTTGCCATTCATGAGCCAGCATACCGACAGCAGCATGACTAACACCGGCATCATCGTATTGGCGGCAGGCAATGCATCCCGTTTCGGAACTGCCAAACAATTGCTTCCCTTCGGGCGCAAAACCTTGTTGCAACATGTGATCGATGAAGCTTCGGCCGCCGGTGCATCACCCATTGTACTGGTCACCGGAGCTTATGCCGAAGCCATTTCCGCAGACCTTAAAATCACGGGCATTGATGTTGTTTTTAATAAAAATTGGGCTGAAGGTCAGGCATCCGGCATCGTTGCAGGGGTACACCACATGATGACGGTACATCCGGAGGTGCAAAACATCATCCTGGCCGTATGCGACCAACCGTTTGTATCGGCGGATTTGTTTTTACAACTGATAAAAAAACAACAGGAAAGTGGCAAAAACATGGTCGCTTCGGCGTACGCCGGCACCGTAGGTACACCGGTGCTTTTTTCCCGAAAATACTTTGACGCCCTTTTGACATTGCAGGGCGACAAAGGCGCCAAAAAATTGTTGCTGGCCCACCCGGAACATTTGGTCACGGTTGATTTTCCAAAAGGGCAACTGGATATTGATACCAGGGAGGACTATGAAGGTTTTTTGAAACAAATTTAATTGGATTCCAAATGGATATTAATTCACTCTAATACCATTCTAAGGCCATTCTAAGCACCTTTAGAAAAGGGTAGGCTCACCTTTGCAGGAAACTACCCGCAGTATGAAAAGAACTATACCTTTTGCCTTTTGCCTTTTGTTTTTTGCAGTTCCCTGTATACATGCCCAAACCCCCGACGACGGATTCTGGATGGAACCCGGTCAAATTTGCATCGCCGTACCTTACAGCTATGACTCGTGGGACGAGTACTGGGAAGGTGCGTTGCTGCGCGACAACGGCAACATCGGCACGTTTAAACGACAGTCGGTGATGCCTATGTTCGCCCTCGGACTCATCCCCAACCTCAACGTCATCATCGCCCAGCCGTATGTGTGGACCTCCTCTACCGCAGGCAGTGTAACCGGACAACAAGGTTTTCAGGATTTTAGCCTTTGGCTCAAATGGCGCCCCGGACAATTCCAGTTCGAATCCTCGCGCCTCGACCTCTCTGTCGTCGGCGGATTTTCTACGCCTGTTTCCAATTATTACCCCGATTACCTGCCTTTTTCCATCGGACTGGGCAGTACCAACCTCACCGGACAAGGCATCGTGCACTTTGAAATGACGCAAGGTTGGTTCGCCACCCTCACCGGCGGTTACACCACACGCAGCAACATCGAACTGGAGCGCGACCACTACTACTCCGGTGGACAAGCGTACTACACCAACGAGATGGACATGCCCGACGTAGCAACCGGTCGCCTCGCCCTGGGTTACGTGAATCCACACATCAAAGCCGACGTCTTTGCTACGGTTATGAATACGCTGGGGGGCGATGACATTCGCCGGCAGGACATGCCGCTGCCCAACAACAACATGGACCAAACACGTGTAGGCGCCGAAGCGCAATGGTACATCACCCAACCCAGGGGGCTGAGTTTCATAGGTTTCGCATCCTATGCCGTTGCCGGCCGCAACGTCGGTCAGTCCACCAACTTCGGTGGCGGAATCGCGTACCAATTCGGACTTTGGAAAAAATAAGAGCCCTGTACAACACCTGAACCCACCATTTTGAATGCTATTCTCCTTACAATATGAAAAACTACCCTGTCCTTATCCTCGCAGTGGCATTGTTGCTACAATCGTGCGGCAAAGATGTTGAGCCTGGCATCGAATACGAAACGTATGCCTTCGCAACCCTCGACTCAGCCGGTGGCGACTGGAAAACCGCCCACATCGATGCCTCCCAGTTTTTGGTGCCGGCACCCGACGAGATCAATTCCGATCGATATTCGTCTGAAATTGCAGAACTGCAAAACCTTGCAGCCAACCTTACTTCCGAACAACGCGAAGCCGTAGCCTATTGGGGCAGCAATGCCGTTTTGCGCTGGAATGAAATTGCCCGAGAACTCGTGGCCAAATACAACCTGCCGCCTGCGCCCAACGAAGACGGTACTTACCCGGGCCCCAACGCCGCCAATCCCGGTGTGTATCCCTTTTTCCCTTTTGCCAATCCGCCCTACACCAGCCGTGCATACGCCTACCTCTCGGTGGCCCAATACGACGCTTTGATTGTAGCGTGGAAAGCCAAATACCAATACAACCGCAAAGCGCCATACCGCAACAGCGACGTGGTTTGTCTGCTTCCCGAAAACGACCTGCCTTCGTACCCTTCGGAAGACGCCGTCATCAGCGCCGCCTCCGAAAAAGTGCTTGCCGCCATGTTCCCTCTGGAAGTAGAATACCTGAAAGCCAAAGCTGAAGAACACCGCAACAGCCGTCTTTGGGCGGGCGCCAATACCCAATCCGATCTGGATGCCGGTAAGGCATTGGGTGAAGCTGTGGCCACGTCCGTCCTCGACCGTTCCAAAAGCGACGGCATGAAAACCGCCGGTGGGAATCCCGCCAAATGGGATTCTTTGGAAACAGCCGCCCAAACCCAATTCGGTTGGCACTGGGAAAGCCAGGAAACTCCGCAACGCCCGGGTATGTTGCCTTTTTACGGCAACGTGCGCACCTGGTGCATCACCAACGGCGCTTCGGTGCGCCCCGGTCCGCCACCCGCCATCGGTTCCGCCGAATTCGAAACGGCAGTTGCTGAACTCAAAGACATCGCTGACAACCTCACCGACGACCAACGACGCATCGCCAACTTTTGGGGCGACGGCGTTGGAACCTACACGCCTCCGGGGCACTGGAACCGCATTGCCGGTGAATCCATCATCCCCATGCGCTGCAACCCGTTGCGCACCGCCCGCGTTTTGGCTTACCTCAACATGGCCATAGCCGATGCCGGCGTTTGCTGCTGGGAAACGAAATACTTTTACCACTACCCACGTCCGGTGGAGGCCATCCCAGGTTTTAAATCGCTTCTTGGTACACCCAATTTTCCGTCGTACACTTCCGGGCACTCTACGTTTTCCGGCGCCGGTGCTGCGGTACTCAGTTACTTTTTCCCAGCAGAAGCTTCACGTTTCGACAAAGAAGCGCTCGATGCTTCCAATTCGCGCATTTACGGTGGCATCCACTACCGTTTCGATTGCGAAGTAGGATTGGAAGTGGGTAAAACAGTCGGCGAAGCAGCGAATGCAATTGCTGCGGGGGATAACGCGGAGTAGTTGAAAATAACCACATAAGGCACATTAGATTACAAAGGCACATTAGATGAAATTTTCTAATGTGCCTTAGTAATCTAATGTGCCTTATGTGGTTATTTTTTAAAACTTCCGCACTTTCCCCGAACCACTTACCGTAATGTTGGTATCCGGATCGCCGGCATACCAAACATTGCCGCTGCCGGATAGATTTACGTGTATGGCCTCGGATACACTGCATTTGATTTCACCGGAACCACTGAGGCTAACATCGGCGAAACGTGCGTCGAGGTCGAGGCTATTGATTTCACCCGAGCCGCTGAGCGTGAGCGTTAAATCTTCCGAATAACCGTCTACATCGATTTTGCCGGAGCCGGAGAGCTTAACGCCAAGATGTCCCGTAAAGGCTTTTTTGATGTACACCTCACCCGAACCATCGTGATCGATGCGCAACTGGTCGTAGGTTAAACTGTCGTAGGCAATGAGCGTACCCGAGCCATCGAAGTCTATTTCCTGCAGGTCGGATGGCGTGTAGATGCGAACGCGCAAACCGTCGACGTTGCGAACGTTGCGGGAAAAGTACACATCGAGACGACCATCGTTTACTTCCGTTTCAAGGTATGGCAGGATGCTTTCCTCCACATCAATTTCCACGCGGTATGCATCGGCATGGTAAATTTCCGTTTTGCCGTAAACGTCTATGTTTACACGGTTGAAAGCATCTGGGTTGCGGGTTTCGGAAACGATGTCTCCTTCACCTTTTACACCCATGGGATCGCAGGCGGCCAGGCTCAAAAGGCCCAAGGCAAATAATAGTCTTAACCCGGATTTTTGGGATTTCCGGGATTGGGATTTTGAAGGGATGAAAAAAGATGAGGATGGATTGGATTGGATTTGCATGTGGGTAGATTTTAAAGAATTGGATTGGATTGGAATTGATTGGATTTGATTTTTGATGGGATTTAAATAGGATTGGATTTTTGCTTGGACTGGATGAAAGCCGAAAATCCAATCCAATCCATCAAAATCTATCAATCCTCTCAAAATCCCAATCCTGAAAATCCCGGAAATCCGGGTCAAAACTCAACTTTGTAGCTCAGTACCGGAATCAGCGGCGCCTGGTAACTGTACTCGATTTTATCATCATCCGGGTTGTAATGTTGGCCGTACACATTGGCGCGGTTGGTGGCATTTTGCAAATCAAGGCTCACGGTGTGGGTGCTGTTGGCGCGGTTGCGTTTGAGGCGCACACCGGCATCGAGACGGAAATAAGTGGGCATTTGATCTTCGAAGGCCCGGCTTTCGTCGCGTACGGTTTCGCCGGCTTCGCGCGAAGCTTCGAGGTCGATGGGCGATGCGCGCAGTCCGCCGAGGTGCATCACACGCATGTTTACACCAAAAGTGCGGTTGCGTTTCCAGTTCCATTCTTTGCCGGCCACGAAACTGTTTGCGTATTGTCCGTTGAAACGGGTGTCGCGCCAGATGCCGTCGGAGCCCTGGTATTCTGATTCGTACAAGGAGTTGGAAAGCATAAAATACAAACCGCGGGTCAGGAATTTTTCAAAAGTGAGCTCCACACCGTAGTTGCGGCCCTTGCCGGTATTTTCGAGTTTTTCAAAAACATAACCCCACTCGTTGTTGAGCATGGAAAACGACGAAGGCGTGGTGGTTACGGGCACATCGTACAGGTCCTGGTAATACGTCTCCAGTTTGACGTGCAGGTTGCCTGGCAGGTTTTGATCGTACGACAGCACGTAGTGCAAGGCGCGGGTGAGGTCGAGGTCGCTGTTGGGTTTTACGCCGTCGATGTCGACGAAATACACGCCCAAGGGTTGCGACTGCGCATGTTGGCCGAACCCGAAACTCAAGCTGTTGCGGTCGGTAAAAGCGTATTTTACCGAGGTGCGGTTTTCGATGGCGTAGCGCTGGTTGAGCAGGAAAAAATTGCCGTGTAAACCTGTGCTGATGGTGAGTTTTTCACTTGCCCGGAACTGCCATTGCGCAAAAGTGTTCACGCTTTGGGTATTGCCGTTGTCGGCGATTTGTTGCACGGGGCGTTCGAGTTCATCGTCCCACTCACGTTGACTCATGTCGTATGTAAGGAAATTGGCATAAGCGCCTGCCCGGAGCAGGTGTCGGCTGTTGAATTTGTGGTTGAGCACCGATGAAATGGTCACTTTACCGTCGCCAAAAGCGAGGTTGGAGTTTTCCTGACGCGTATAATCGTCGGTGTATTCGTTTTCAGCATACGTTTGACGCACACCCGATACGGCCACCACGCTGCGCAAAAAGGTTTTGTCCCAGGCTTTGCTGTGCGTGAGTCCGGTTACACCGGTATTGGCTTTGAACTGCCACGAGTAGCGGTCGCCGGGTTCATCTTCCCAGGCCAGGGAATCGGCCACACCGTTGCTTTTTTGGTCGCTCAGTCCTCCCATCCCGAACAGCGTAAACGAACCAACTTTGCCCGCAGGCATCCAAAAATTGAACGAAAGGTCCTGGAAATTCGTGGGTGCGTCGCCGATGTTGACGCCCAGTTTGCCGATCAGGGAGAGGGTGGAGTAGCGGTAGTTCACCAGGAACGAACCGGTTTCTTTGCCGATACGCATGGGGCCTTCGGCCGCTACGTCGATGCCAAGAAAACCTGCCTGTACGGTGTATTCGTATTTGTCGGCGTTGCCCTTGCGCAGTTTCAGGTCGAATACGCCCGACAACGCGTTGCCGTATTCGGCGGGAAAAGCGCCGGTGAGGAAGTCGGAATTGGTGAGCAACTGGGCGCTGATGATGGAAATACCACCACCCGAACTGCCGGGCACTGCGAAGTGGTTGGGATTGGGAATGTCCACACCTTCCATACGCCAGATCATGCCGTTGGGATTGTTGCCTCGGATGATGATGGTGTTGTTGCCGTCGTCGCGGGCCACCACGCCTGCAAACGAAGCGGCCATACGCGCTGGGTCGTTAACGGCTGCGGCGAATTTTTGGGTTTCTTCCACCGAAAAAGTGCGTGCACTCACCGCTGCCAGTTCGTTGAGCGGTTTGCGCTTGTCGACCGTTGCTTTGATCACCACTTCTTTGCCCATCAACACGGATTCTTCGGCTTCCAGCGTGAGGTCGGTTTCCTTGCCGGCGTTTACGTTGATGTTCGGAATGGTGAGGTCTTTGTAGCCGAGGTAGCGCACCACCACCGTGTATTGTCCGATGGGTACACCCTGGATGCGGAAGCGTCCGTCGGCATCGGTCGCTGCGCCGATGGCTGTTTCGGTGGTTCCTTTCTGAGGGATCACAGCCACCGTGGCACCGATCAGCGGCGTTTTGACCGTTTTGTCGAGCACGACGCCTTTCAACGTTTGGGTGATGTTCTGGGCTTTGATGGCCAGGGGCAGGGCACACCAAAGCAGGGCCGCCAGAGCAGCTGTTTTCGTTTTCAAAAGCATAATTTTAGAGTCTTAAAGTTTTTGTTTCATTGCTAAGACTACCCTAGACCCGGAATTGGCTACAAGACCCTGATGCGAAGTGGGATATTTTTTGAAAATTATATTTATTTAATTTATAAAATAATGAAAATAAGAATTTTGAAAAAAAACGTCGTAGTGTATTTCGCACAGATGTTCGCAGATTAAAACGCAGAAGTACACAGAATTTAACCTCGTATTGGTCTGTGAACATCTGCGTTTTTAATCTGCGAACATCTGCGCGAAATACAACACGCCGTGTAATATCAACCAAGTGCCCGATATTCGCCACCGAATGAAAACTTCTTAAAAAAACACCATCCCCCAATCAGGGTAAACCCTCCACCCAGGTGTCTGTACTTGAATCACAAAACCAGGACCTGCTTCTTGGCCTTCAACAAGGCGATCAGCAGGCATTTGATGCGTTGTTCCGCGCGTGGTATGCGCCGTTGTGCCGATATGCGGCGCGGCTGCTCGACGGCGACATGGACGATGCCGAGGATGTGGTTCAGCAAACATTCATCAAACTCTGGGAACAACGGGAAACGTTGCCCATACAATTTTCGATCAAGGCTTATTTGTATAAAATGGTACACAACCGCAGTTTGAACCGGCTTCGCGACGCCCAAACCCGACGCAGGCATTCGGAAATCAGCGTATCGTTCGGCAATGAAACGGTGCCGCCTGCCGAAGTATCCGATTTGCAAACCCGCCTGCAAAAAGCCCTCGAACAGTTGCCAACCGAATGCCGCCGCATTTTTGAGCTCAGCCGTTTTGAGGAGTTGAAATACCGGGAAATAGCCGACCAGCTCAACATTTCCATCAAAACCGTGGAAACCCAGATGGGCAAAGCTTTGCGACTCATGCGTGTTCACCTAGCCGAGTTTCTGAGTTTGATTATGTGTCTTTTTTGGATCAACAAACTGCCATGACACACCTTCAGGATCAAGATATAGACGCCCTGCTCGCCAAAAAACTGGCAGGAGAAACCGACTCTGAGGAGGATCGCCTCATCGCAGATTGGCTCGGTGCGTCGGAAAATAACCGGCTTTACTGGAGCGATTTGCAAAAACTATGGGGCCTCACACCAGAAGTTTCTCAACGTGCCGTGGATACGGAAGCCGCCTTATCCAAAGTAAAATTGCACTTCAAACAGGCTTCCGGTGGTAAAGGCCGAACCATGAGCATGTCGCCCTGGTGGATGGCGGCTGCAGCAGCTATGGTACTCGGCGTAGCCACATGGTTTTTCTGGCAAAACAACCAGGCCGCCGAAACCATCGTTGCCGGCGCAAAAGTGCAACAAAGCACCTTGCCCGACGGCAGCGAGGTAGCCCTAAACCCCGGCTCGGAGCTCGAGTTGCAACCAGCCTTCGGCAAAAAAACGCGGCGTTTGCGCCTGAAAGGCAGTGCCAGATTCGATGTGGCGACCGACAGCACCCAAACCTTTGCGGTGGAAGTGGGCGCCCTTGAAGTCGAAGTTTTGGGTACCATTTTTACCGTAGATAACCTCAGCAATCCGGATGTTGTGCTTGTGAAAGTGGAAGAAGGTCGTGTGGCACTGACTACAAGCCAGTCGCGTGTGGTGCTTCAGGCTGGAGAAGCGGCCCGTTACGATGTCTCCAGCACGGAAATTTTCAGGCTCGACCAGGAACAGCAGGCGCCTTCGCGCAATTTCAAATTCAATGCAACGCCGCTCGGTGAAGTCATTACTTCTCTTGAACTGGCCTACAACGTGCGCATCAAGGTGAGCAATCCGGCATTGAAAAACTGTACCTTGCAAGCCACTTACCAAAACATGGAACTGCAGGACGTGCTCGAACTCATTGCCGACGCCTTTTCGCTGGAAGTGCGCAATGAAAATGGGGTTTATCTGTTGGTCGGTGACAGTTGCGGCGAATGAGAACCATTTTACTTGTTTTACTTTTTTTGGCCGCAGGCCCAAACACCCTGAAAGCGGGCAAACCGCCCGACCGCGACCCATTGTCCCGGATCGTGAACGTCTCTTTTCGTCAATCAAAGCTTGGTGATGCGCTTAACGTCCTGTCCACACAGGGCGGGTTTCAATGGTCGTACAACGCCGCCATCATCGATGCTTCCAGACTTGTCACCCTGCAAGGGGCCGACATTACCGTACGTGAGGCTTTGTATCAACTTTTGGGCGACAACTATACATACAAAAGCAACGGCAACTACATCGTCATCAAAAAGCAAAAGGCGCCCAAGGACGAACTCAGCGGTTACCTGCGCGACCCGGAAACCGGAGAACGCATCGCCAACGCCACGGTTTACGACAAAAAAACACTGCGTGCCACCAAAACCGACAGCAGCGGTTATTACAACCTGAAAGTGAAAAGGCATGCGGAAATCGTTGTTTCCAAACTCGACTACCGGGATACGGTGATTGTAGTGACGCCTCAAACGCCGCGTTACCAGTCCATCCAAATAGCACCCGTGGATGCGCCCGTGGTGGCGCATGAGGCGCCTGTGGCAGCCGTAGTTGTGCATGAAGTGGAGCGGTTTTTTAAAGCCACGGTGGATAAGTGGCACAATGCAAACGTGAAACAGGACTCGTTGCACCGCGAATTCCAGATTTCTTTTTTACCCAAATTGGGCACCAACCATACCCTGAGTGCCCAGGTAACCAACAACTGGTCGCTGAACGTTTTGGCCGGCGTGTCGGCGGGCGTTAACAAACTTGAAGTGGGTGGTTTGGGCAATTTTACACGTGAGGAAGTACGTGGCGTGCAGGTAGGCGGGTTGTTCAATGAACTGCGCGGCGAAAACCACGGAGTTCAGGTGGGTGGATTGTACAACCGTGCAGGAACCATCAACAACGGCGTGCAGGTAGCCGGATGGGTAAACTTAACCAAAGAAGGCGCTCCGCTGAGTGTGCAAGTGGCAGGATTGATCAACAACACGCCCAAAGGAGAATCGATGGTACAGGTTTCGGGTTTGGTAAACCATGCAGATACCATTACCGGCGTACAGGTAGCCGGGCTTGTGAACAACGCCAATTTTGTGGAAGGTGTTCAGGTTTCCGGGCTGGTGAACAACGCCGGAAAAGTGCGCGGCATACAAATCAGTTTTTTCAACCGGGCCAAAGAGCTCGATGGATTGCAAATTGGGTTGTTGAACCGGCA
>JADLBE010000187.1 GCA_020847915.1 Saprospiraceae bacterium
CGGCGTGTTCGTTGCGCGCCATCCTGTAGTAGGCAAATTGAAGGCCGCGCCAGCGCACCCGGCCGCCGAACATGCGACTTTCCATGGCAAGCGGCGATTGGCGGGGATAGGCCAGGGAATCGTCGGACGGTATGTAATTCCCATTGCTGGTGTAGGCTGTTGAGTCGAGGCCCAGCAAAAGGTAATTGTTCATATTGTACAATTCGTCATCGTAAATAAGGTCTGGCTGCTCCCGAACAGTACTGCTGCCAAAAATACTATACCGCAGGATGTTATCATCCTTGCCCAGTTTGCCGCCAAACATAAGGTCGAGGCTGTTGTAGCCGTTGTTTCCAAAGCTCAGGTCGGCTTGTGCGTACACCGGTCTTTCCGTTTCTTTCAAAACAATGTTAACAACACCCGCACATGCCTCGTTGCCGAATTGTGCCGACGACGGCCCGTACAAAACTTCAATACGTTCGGCCTGCCGTATGGGCAATTGGGCGCCGATGGGCATGCCATGGGCCATGCCGGGTTTTACGGGCACGCCGTTGATCAAAATTTTGACGTATTGGTTTCCCGACAACCCTCGCATCAGAAAAGTTTCACCTTCCATGGCATTTCCGGGTTGCGAAACACGGATGCCTGGCGCGGCTTTTAATACATCCACCAGCGTCACAAAACCACTGTTTTGAATTTCTTCGGCGGTGATGACCCAAACCTGAAAAGGCAGGTCTTCCACTTTTTCCATCGACCGGGTAGCGGAAAAAACCTCGTTTTTGTAATCAGGTGTGTTCAGTTTGATGTTTTCGTTGCCCAGCCGTTCGGGTTTGAGCAGCAGGGTTGAGTCGTTTTGAGCATGAACACTACAGGTCCAAAGAAGACCAGGCAGTGTAAACAATGCAATCCGGGCGGTTTTTTTGAACAAGAACAGCATGTTAAGCAGCTTTTTCTTCTACTTTTTCTTCTGCTTTTTCTTCTGCTTTTTCTTCTTCCTCGTCCAGGTGCCCGGTCCAACGTTTGACAAGTTTGAACCTGTTTAAAAATTCTTTTGCCAAAACCCTGATTACGGTATAAACGGGCACGGCAATGATCATGCCGACGACGCCACCAAGTTTGGCCCCGATCAACACAACCAGAAAAATTTCCAAAGGATGTGCTTTGACGCTGTTGGAAAAAATCATCGGTCCCATAAAGTTGTTGTCGACCATTTGGGTAACCATAAACGCTGCTGCTACCTTGATCAGCATGGGCGGCAGGGTAGACACATCCTGCTCAATGTTGGACGATATGGTGATGAACTCGCCGAAAACCAACCCAAGTATTGGGCCTACATACGGCACCACATTGAGCAAACCACCAAATGCGCCTATCAACAAGGCGCTTTTTACACCCATAACCAGCAGGATAATGGTGATCATTGTTGAAAATGAGAGCATTTGAAGCGCCAGTCCAGTAAAATAGGCACCCAATACCGTGCTCGATTTTTTCAAAGCGTTGTTCACTTTACCCTCGGCTTCATCGGGCACAATGGCGCCCAACATGGATGAAAACAGCGTTTTTTCCTTTAAAAAAAAGAAAAGGATAAAAGTTATGGAAAAAAGGGCGGCGATAAAATTGCCCACGGTGGAAATCAGCGAACCCAATACGGAACCAAGCATGCTTGGGTCGTAAAACTTTTGGAGTGCATCACTGATGCTTGCACCCAAAGATACGCCTTCATCCAGGATGCCCATTTCGTGCAACCTCGAATCCAGGGCGGCGAAGGGTCCTCGCCATTTATCAGCCACTTCGGCGTAATCGACCTGCGAGAGGTTGCGAACCTGTTTGATGATGGTTGGTACAAACAGCATCACCAATCCCGCAATGAGGATGTAAAAGCTCAGGATGGTTAAAATGGTTGCACCGATGTCGCCAAGGTGTCGCCCCCTGAAATGGATCTTTTTTTTGTAAAAAACCAAAAGAGGTCGTCCCAACATGGAAAGCACCCACGCTACCAGCAGGTAGGTGACTACTTCTGAAAAATACCATGCCAGGCCGATGAGGACAACAAACCCTATCATCCAGGGCCAGTATCGGACAAATGTACTATTACGGATAGTTGGTTTTTCGCTCATGTGTTTCAGTTTCGGATATCGGCGCCCCAGGCTAATTTTTCCCTTATGGTTTTAAGAAAAGTATTGTCCTGCAGCTGCACAAGTTTGATTGGGAAGTCGTTTTTACGCACGGCCAGTTGGTGACTTGCCGTCACGTGTTCCAGCCTTGAGTCGAGGGTACAAATGAAATTTTCGGCCCTGCCTTCAATTTCGAAGGAGATGACCGATTCGTCGGACAAAACGATGGGCCGAACGTTCAGGTTGTGCGGCGCAACGGGCGTAAGCACAAAATTGTTCGAATCGGGGAAAATAACGGGTCCTCCGCAACTCAGGGAATAACCCGTTGAACCGGTAGGCGTGGCGATGATGATGCCGTCGGCCCAGTACGAATTGAGGTAATCGCCGTTGAGGAATGTATGAATGGTGATCATCGACGAGGTGTCGCGTTTCAGTAGGGTGCAGTCGTTGAGGGCGAATGGAATGTCGCCAAACAGCTCCGGGTGACTTTCCAGGTACAATGCGCTGCGGTCTTCGATGAGGTACTGGCCGCGCCGAAGTTTTTGTATCGACTCCCGGATGTGTATTTTTTCAATGCTGGCCAAAAATCCCATACGTCCCAGATTGATGCCAAGCATGGGTACACCGGCGTTGCGAACGAGGGTTACGGCGTTGAGCATGGTGCCATCGCCTCCCAGTACAATGACAAAATCGATGCGGTGTACCAAAAAATCGCGGTGATCATCGAAAGGAGCATACGGTCCGGGGAACCGCACCTGCTTCCTGATGTCGATGAGGTAAGGCGTATAAATGTACGTGTTGAATCCTTCTTCGTGCAGGACATCGAGGAGGGTTTGAACGAATTCCAGGTCTTTTTCCTTAAATTGTTTGCCAAAAATGACAACTTGCATGAGCAGGTATTTGGAATGCGATTTTTGTCATCCCAGCGAAGCGTGGGATCAGAATAGGTAATGCGGAATGGTCTGAACGACCACTGCCGCGTCCGAAATAAGCCGCAAGATAACGAATTGGCTTGTTGCTGCAACAACTTGTCAAACCGGTTGAAAACTAACAGGTTACTCTTTACGATCCCGATCGGCTTTACACCTCAGACTTCGGACTTCGCACTAATTTGGCTTCGGACTTCGCACTAAATTGCTACCTTCGCGCGTTCTTTTGCGCTTCAGCCCCCCGGAAAGCAAAAACGTACCCTACCCACATGCAAGATTTGTTCAAGTCGTTGCGACAAAACAGCCAGATCCAAAAAGCCAGCCAATGGATCGCCCAAATTACGGCGCCCATTAAAAATTTCGTCAGCATGCTGCTGTCGCCTGTCCGTGCTTTGTTTGCTCCGCTCACCCAGGCATGGGGCCGGCTTATGGCACCTGTCCATACACGCTGGGTTTCTTTTAAAGGTCGGCACCCTGTATCGGGTACCATCCTGGGCATAACGGGATGGCTCATCAAATGGGGTTTTTATTTTCTGCTTTTCCTTGTCATCGGTGTACGCATCGGCATGTTTGGTCGTTTGCCCAATGCCGAAGAACTGCGCAACATCGAAACGGCCAACTCCACCGAGATTTACACGGCAGACAGTGTGCTGATTGGTAAATATTACATCGAAAACCGCACACAAGTATCTTACGACAGCATTTCACCTTACGTCATCAGCGCTCTGATTGCCACCGAGGACAAACGCTTTATGGAGCACCGCGGCATCGACCTACAGAGCTGGATGCGCGTGGCCTACGGTATGCTTACCCGCAAAGAATCGATGGGTGGAGGTTCAACCCTCAGCCAGCAACTCGCCAAAAACCTTTATCCCCGCAAAAAATACTGGATTCCCGGTGTTAGTCTCGTCATCAACAAGATCAGGGAAAACTTCATATCGATCCGTCTCGAACGCATCTATACCAAAAAAGACCTGATCAGCCTGTACCTCAACACCGTGCATTTTGGAGGCGATGTGTTCGGCATCAGCGTGGCATCGCGCATGTATTTCAACAAAAAACCGCGCAACCTATCCCCCGACCAGGCCGCTACCCTCATCGGAATGTTGAAAGGATCCACGCTGTACAACCCGGTGCGGAACCCTGAAAATGCCAGGAAACGCAGAAATGTGGTGCTGCTAACCATGCTGCGCAACGGCGACATCGACCAGAAAGAATACGATACGCTCATCAAAAAACCTGTCGGCGCCAAACGTCACAACGTTGACAGCAACATCGGTGGACTGGGCACCTACTTCCGCGAATACCTGCGCACCGACATCATGCCCAAACTGCTGCGCAAACACCCCAAGGAAGACGGCACCAATTACAACCTGTATACCGACGGACTTAAAATATACACCACGCTGCACAGTAAAATGCAGCAATACGCCGAGGAAGCCGTCGAAAAACAAATGATGGACCTCCAGAAGCTTTTCGACAAACACTGGAAAAATTACAAAAAGGAAAAACCCTGGGGCGACGACAAATGGATCGATGAGGTGGTGCGCCGCAGCAGCCGTTACGAAGCCCTTGCCGACGCAGGACTGAGCAAGGAGGAAATCCTCGCCAATTTTGAAAAACCCGTCGAAATGACCATTTTTGGTTGGAAAAAAGGCGGTTCCGACGTGGATACCACACTTAGTCCCATCGACAGTGTGCGCTACTACTTCTGCCTGCTGAACTGTGGCTTTATGGCCATGGACCACCGAAACGGCTACATCCGCGCCTGGGTGGGCGGTACCAATTTTAAACACTTCAAGTTCGACCACGTCAAAAGTACTCGTCAGGTCGGCTCCACGTTTAAACCCATCGTGTATGCCGCCGCCTTGCGCGACAGCATCTCGCCCTGCAGTTATTACCCCAACCAGATCAGAATGATCAAGGATTGGGAGCCACACAATTCCGACGAAAACTACGGCGGGTGGTACTCGATGTCCGGTGGTCTTCAAAAATCAGTCAACGTCATCGCCGCACAACTCATCGAAAAAGTCGGCATCCAAAAAACCATCGACCTGGCAGCACAAATGGGTGTTACCACAACGTTGCCACGCGAATTCGGCATCAGCCTGGGCGCCGCCGATATTTCGCTCTACGACATGATCAAGGTATACGGCACCATGGCCAACAAAGGTGTCCGGCCCGAGCCAATTACCGTTTTGTCCGTGATCAACCGCGACGGGAAGGTGTTGTACGATTACAAAGAAGAACTCGCAGCCAACCCAGGCATGGGCCCGCACGTAAAAGCCCTCAACGAATACCAGGCTTCAGTGATGACCGAAATGTTGCAAAACGTTATCGACCATGGTACGGGCCGCAAACTGCGCTACGGCTACGGCATACAAGGCGATTTTGCAGGTAAAACGGGTACCACACAAAACCAGGCCGACGGTTGGTTTATTTGTTACAACCCACAACTCGTCACAGGCTCCTGGGTGGGCGCCGAAAGCCCGGCTGTTCGCTTCCGTTCCATGGACCTCGGTCAGGGCTCAGCCATGGCCCTGCCCATCGTGGCCATGTTTTGGCATAAAGTAGCCAACGACCGCAAACTCGGAGGCCTGCTACGCGAAAAATTTCCCGACCCCAAACCGGAAGTTCAAAGTGCCCTGAACTGCTATTCCTGGATTGGCATTAACCCCGACACCTTCAATCTGGCCATGCAGGAACAGGATTCCACCCTGCGCGATTCACTGGTGTCACTTTACACCTCCACCATCGTCAGATCTGAGGAAAAAGAACCTTTAAGCGCCGAAGAGGCCGCCAAACAGGAGAAAAAAGAAGAACGAAAGGAGAAACGCAAAGAGTTTTTCCAAAAAATCTTTACCAATCCCAACGACGAAAAAGAAAAGAAGAAGCAGTGATTTAGCAGTCAGCAGTCAGCAGTCAGCAGTCAGCAAAAAAAAAACCCAATCAATTGGTTTCAAACGATTGGGTGTTTTTTTTGCTGCCTGCTGCCTGCTGCCTGCTGCCTGCTGCCTGCTGCCTGCTGCCTGCTGCCTGCTGCCTGCTGCCTGCTGCCTGCTGCCTGCTGCCTGCTGCCTGCTGCCTGCTGCCTGCTGCCTGC
>JADLBE010000188.1 GCA_020847915.1 Saprospiraceae bacterium
GCAGGCAGCAGGCAGCAGGCAGCAGGCAGCAGGCAGCAGGCAGCAGGCAGCAGGCAGCAGGCAGCAAAAAAAATACCCAATCGTTTGAAACCAAATGATTGGGTATTTTTTTTGCTGCCTGCTGACTGCTGACTGCTATTTAAAAGCTCCAGCCGTTGCTTTTCAGAACCACATCAGCAACGAGGCGACGGTTTTCCTTGACGTTTACGGGTGGGTATTTGGTGAAACGTTTAAGGCCCATCAGGAAAGTTTTTAACAAATCTCCTTCGGCAAAGGAACCCAGTGCGTCGGCGGCATTTTTACTGATGCGGGCAGAGGCGTCGTTGAAAAATACCTGCAACATGGCTTCGTAAATATCCTGGTCGATTTCTTTGTCCATGCCTTTTAGTTTTTGCACACGAAGCAACAGCGATTCGGCGGTGAAAATGTCGATCAGGATGTCGGCGCAATTCATCAGAATTTCCTGTTCTTCTTTCAGGTTCAATTTGCCATCCATTTGCATTTTGGCAGCACCTCCCGCAACCATCAGCGCAATTTTTTTGAAATCACCCAACGTTTTGTGCTCTTCGGCATAATCACCTTCTGATTTTTCAAAGGAAGGCATACTTGCCAGTTCTTTTTGAACAGCCCAGGCTGGTCCAACGATGTCGAGTTCACCTTTGAGGGCGCGTTTGAACAATTGATCAACCATCAGCATGCGGTTGATTTCGTTGGTGCCTTCGTAAATACGGTTGATGCGGCTGTCGCGGTAGGCACGTGCAGCACTGTATTCTTCGCTGAAACCTATGCCACCGTGGATTTGCAGGTTTTCATCAACACAATAATCGGTTACTTCCGAACCAAGTATTTTCAAAATGGAACATTCAATGGCGTATTCTTCGGCGGCATCCAACATGGCTTGTCCGTAAGACATACCTTCCGCTTCTGCAGCGGCTTTTTTATCCTGCATCAGTTGTGAAATACGGTAAGCGGCACTTTCAGCGGCGAAATTGCGGATGGCCATTTCAGCCAGTTTGTGCTTGATGGCGCCGAACGTACCGATGGAAACACCAAACTGGTGGCGTTCGTTGGCGTATTGAGCGGCCATACCAATGGCGCCTTTGTTGCCGCCGATACACATCAGGCCAAGTTTGTAACGGCCGATGTTGAGCGCGTTGAACGCAATGTGGTGGCCTTTTCCAATTTCACCAAGTACATTTTCAACAGGTACGGCGGCGTTTTCGAAAAATACCTGCCGGGTGGAAGAACCTTTGATGCCGAGTTTATCCTCTTCGTGGCCGAGCGTAATACCCTTGGTATGTGCATCAACAATAAAACCGGTAAATTTATCACCGTCTATTTTTGCAAATACGATAAAAACGTCAGCAAATCCGGCATTGGTGATCCACATTTTCTGACCGTTTAAAATATAGTGTGTTCCTTCGGCATTAAGGTCGGCGCGGGTTTTTGCAGCAAGTGCGTCGGAACCGCTGCCGGGCTCGGTAAGGCAATAAGAAGCCTTCAGGTCGCCGCTGACAAGTCCGGGAAGGTATTGTTCCTTTTGGGCTTCGGTGCCAAAATACAGGATGGGCAACATACCGATACCGGTGTGTGCGGCAAAAGAAACAATGAACGAACCAGCTGGTCCCATAACATCGCTGATGACCGTATTTGTATTGGTATCAAATTCGGCGCCACCGTATTGGGTGGGCATGTGCGCACCGAGCAAACCCAGTTCGCCTGCTTTTTTCAGCAAAGCAACAGTAATTCCGGGTTCCTGTTTTTCAATGCGTTCCCGAAGCGGAGCGATTTCCTGATTGAGAAAATCCTGCGTGGTTTGTTTGATCATCAATTGTTCCTCATTCAGCTCTTCAGGAATGAATACGTCTTCGGGTTTGCTGGAACGGATCAGGAATTCACCGCCTTTGAGTACATCTTGTTTGATCATCGTATCGGACATAGCAGGTTGCATTTGTTTGGTGGATAATAAATTTAGCGAATTTTCGCTACAAAGTTAAGTGGCTTTGCGAATAAACCAAACGCCAAACAACGAATTTTCGCTATTTTAAATAAATATTCACCAAAAGCATTGCCGTGTAGCAGTCAGTTTTTAAAGTATAGTGGGATATACTTATACAAAAAGGCCTACTTTTGGCGTTCCTTTCATCGCCAAACCACCGGTTTAACCTTCACCTACATTTTCCTTTATGCTACCTAATTCTTTGCTGGCATCTTTCTTTTTTCTTCAATTGTCCGCACCAGCCACCACCGCCGAAGGCACCACGGAACACAAAAGTCTGATCGACATCATTCTCGGCAGCAGCACGTCGGGCCTTATTGTGATGACGGTTTTGTTCATCCTGTCCATCGTAGCCGTGTACATCATCATCGAACGCTACCTGACACTTACCCGTGCCGGCCAGGTCGACCACAACTTTATGAACAGCATTCGTGCCAGTGTTGAAAGCGGCAACCTGCAGGCAGCCAAAGCGCTGTGCCAAAGTGTAGACGCTCCCATGGCCCGCATGGTTGAAAAAGGTCTGGACCGCATCGGCAAACCACTGGATGACATCAACAAATCCATCGAAAACGTGGGCAACCTTGAGTTGCTCAAACTGGAGAAAAACCTTTCCACCCTGGCATCCATATCCGGCATCGCGCCCATGATCGGTTTGTTAGGCACCGTTATTGGTCTGATCATCTCGTTCCAGGACATGTCATCGGCCACCACCATCACCCCGCAGGTTTTGTCCAACGGTATCTACCACGCCCTCACGGCCACCGCCATGGGCCTTTTTGTATCCATCATCGCCATGGCCGGCTTCAACCTGCTGGTGACCAACCTCGACAAGGTTATTTTCAAAATGGAAAATACCGCTGTTCAGTTTATGGACCTGCTCCAGGAACCGAGCCGTTAAGGCGTACCACGTTGAACCTTATTTTTTCATGGTTAAAAATATGTATCCATGGGCCTAAAACGCCGTCAAAGGGTGGAACCAGAATTCAGCCTTGCAGCCATGATCGATGTGATCTTCCTGCTGCTGATGTTTTTCATGCTTACGTCCAAATTCGTAACACCCAACGCGCTCAACCTTCAACTGCCTTCCAGCAGTTCCACCACCATGGCCTCGCCGGCCCTGGCGGTATCCATCGATCAAAACGGTAATTTTTACCTCGACGATAAAAAAACACCTGAAGCAAGCCTCGAAAAAGCATTGCTAGCCAAAATCGGCGCCACCGGTAAAACACCCGAAACCACCACCATCACCGTGGTGGCCGAAAGATCGGTGCCCATTGAAGACGTGGTTTTTATTCTAGACATCGCCAACAAGCTTAAGCTCAAAACGATTTTGGCAACCGACCCAAAACCGACAGAAGAATAAGACCACACGTTTTGACGTTTTTTAACGCATAACCATTTCCGTTATGAAAGCCGCTACCCTCGCCGATCGCGAAGAAAACCGCCCCAAAGCACTCATCTCCAGCCTGATCTTTCATGCCGGGCTGCTGGTCATACTTTTCTTTTGGCGCTTCAGCTCCCCGGAACCCATCACCGAAGCACCTGCCATCATGCTCGAATGGGGCGGCGGCGGCGACAACGTTGCCGCCGGACTGCCCGACGAAGGTCAGGGCAACGACCCCGCTCCACAGGGCGAACAAATGAACACGCCCTCCAACGACAACGAACCAGCCGATCTGCCCGATCCCAACCCGCCTGCACC
>JADLBE010000189.1 GCA_020847915.1 Saprospiraceae bacterium
TCGTTTGCTTTGCGGCTGGCGGTGAAGGATTGGTGGCCGCAGTCGTGCTGGATGATGAAAATGCGGACCAGGAAAAAGCCGTTTACCACGGCGAGTGCAAGTGTCATCCAGATGGAGATGTCCATCAACAGATACATTGCAACCCAAATACCGAGGAAAGGCAGGAAGGAGGTTATGATTTGTGAGACCGCTTTTCGGTTATCGGGCAGTTGGTAGGCTTTAACGATGTTGGGAAGCTGCTGAAGAAGCGCAGGATCGTACTTTTGTGTGATGTTACCCATTGAGAATTTAGAAACTTTAGCAATGTGCCGGTGAAAAATACCAGCCGGCCCTTTTTTAAACAAAGCCCAACCATGAAATGTTTCCCGATCAGAACAATCTGGAACTCCTTCTTAGACGGGTTTTTTACATAAAGTGACAAAGTTCCATCATTTATTTCAGATTTCCAGCGCGGTGCTGCGTTAAGTTTGCATCACGTACTTTTGCCGCATGACCACCGAGCAGTTCCGCCTTATTTCCCCGCGAATTCCCACCGAACCGGGTATTTATAAGTTCCTCGACGACGAGGGCCACATCCTTTATGTGGGCAAGGCCAAGAACCTGCGCAACCGCCTCAATTCGTATTTCGGCGACAAAAATACCCACACGGCCAAAACCCGCGCCCTCACCCGCAATGCACACAACATCGAATTCACCATAGTGGATTCCGAACACGATGCGCTGCTGCTTGAAAATACCCTGATCAAAAAAAACCAGCCGCGCTACAACGTGATGCTGAAGGACGAAAAATCGCCCCTCATCTACATCTGCATCAAAAAAGAGCGTTTCCCAAGGGTATTCGTTACACGTAAAGTTTTCAGGGACGGCTCCGTGTACCTCGGACCTTACCTCTCCAAACAACGCGTGCACGGCATTGTGGAACTGATGCGCAAGTTGTTCCAACTACGCACCTGCACCCTCAACCTGTCTGCCGACAACATCAGCAAAGGCAAGTTTAAACCTTGTCTGGAATACCACATTAAAAACTGCGCTGCGCCTTGCATTGCCCTCGAAACCGAGGAGGCATACAACCGCAAAATTGAGCAGATCAAAAACATGCTCAAGGGCAACTTCGCCGCCGTCAAAAATCACCTGCGCGAAGAGATGCAGCACTATGCCGAAGAGCTCAACTTCGAGCAGGCGCAACTCACCAAAGACAAGCTCGCCCTCTTCGAGGATTACCAGGGAAAAAGCACTGTGGTGAACCCCAACATCAAGGATGTAGACGTGTTCTCCATTGCTTCCGACGAAAAGGAAGCTTTTGTAAACTACCTCAAGGTGGTGAACGGCGCCATCATGAACACCTACACGCTCACCCTCACCAAAAACCTCGACGACGAGCCGGAAACCCTGCTCACCTACGCCGTGGGCATGCTCCAGGAAAAATTCAACAGCATCACCCCCGAAATCATCGTGCCGTTTTCCATTGCGCTTACCGACGAAAATGTGACGGTGACCGTGCCCAAAATAGGCGACAAAAAAAAGTTGCTTGAGCTTTCGGAGAAAAACGTGCAGTACCACCTTTTGCAAAAAAGAAAAGACGAGATGAACCGCGCCGGCAAACAAACGCCTGCCGAACGTATCCTGCGCACCCTGCAACAGGACCTCAACATGGAGGCCGTGCCCATCCACCTCGAGTGTTTCGACAACTCCAACATCCACGGTACCAACCCCGTATCGAGCTGCGTGGTGTTCAAAAACGCCAAACCCAGCAAACGCGACTACCGCCACTACAACGTCAAAACCGTGGAGGGTCCCAACGACTTCGCCAGCATGGAAGAAGTGGTGTACCGCCGCTACAAACGCCTGCTCGAGGAAGAACAGCCGTTACCACAACTGGTCATCATCGACGGCGGCAAAGGACAATTGTCGTCGGCCATGAAAAGTTTGCGCACGCTTGGTCTCGAAGGGCGCATGACCGTGGTGGGCATCGCCAAAAAACTTGAAGAAATTTATTACCCCGACGACCCCACGCCCCTACACATCAACAAAAAAAGCGAATCGCTCAAACTCATCCAGCAAGCCCGCAACGAGGCCCACCGATTCGCCATCACGTTCCACCGCGACCAGCGCAGCCGCAACTTCATCAAAACCGAGCTGGACGAAATACCAGGCATCGGGGAAAAAACAGCGCAAAAATTACTGACACATTTCGGATCGGTAACACGGCTGAAAGGAGCGACGTTGGAAGACGTGGAAAAGGTTGTGGGAAAGGCGGCTGCGGGGAAGGTGAAGAAGTGGTTTGAAAATGCGGAATAGGGAATGCGGAACAAATCCCCGTCGGCACATCCCTCCACCACCCGTATTTAACTTCTATATTCCTATTTTTTCGTACTTTTGCGCAGCGCTTCCCCCCGACAGGCCGTACGACCACGTACATGACGAAAAACACCCTATTCAAATACCTTCGGGTATTGGTCCTGTTGGAACTGGCTGCCTTGCTCCTGCGATGGCCCAGTTTTTTCCTTTCGGTCATCGACCACGATGAATCCACATACATCGTCATTGCCGATGCCATTCGCGCCGGCAAGATGTACCTCGTGGATGTGATCGACAACAAACCCATCGGCATTTTCCTGCTTTTTGCCTTTTTTCAAAAAATGCTGGGTTCCTCCATTGTGATGATCCGCGTGGCAACTGCGCTGTGTATCGGCCTGACAGCCTTTGCCTTGTTTGTGATCCAAAAACGCATGCGGTCGTCGGATGAAGCCGCCTGGGCTACCGGTTTGACGTACGTGTTCCTATCGTCCATCTTCACGTTTATCGGCATATCCCCCAATAC
Organism: Saprospiraceae bacterium; assembly: GCA_020847915.1. Classification (GTDB taxonomy): domain Bacteria; phylum Bacteroidota; class Bacteroidia; order Chitinophagales; family Saprospiraceae; genus M3007. The sequence continues at coordinate 2,822 of JADLBE010000189.1, forward strand.
AGA
>JADLBE010000190.1 GCA_020847915.1 Saprospiraceae bacterium
CTTAAATTGTTAAACTGGCTTGAAGTTATTCTGAAACCAGAATTAAAGGAAGAAACACCAATTGCACGGATTGATGCATGTGAACAACCTGTACGATTGTCTTGGAAGTAACAATTAACCATGTTAAGACCTTTGATTCCCAGCAAATCAACGAAAACAGGTGTTGTAAGCGAATCACCCCGGTATTCATCCGTAATAGCAAATCTGGCGCCTGCTAAGTAACTTTTGTTGTTGTTTGATGAATTAAAGCTGCCAAACCGAATCCCGATGGTATTGTTTACAAAAATACCGCTGTTTACAGCAATAATACCACCGGACAATTCGTCAAGTTGCCCTGTGCCATCGTTTACATTCATCACCTCAATAGCAACACGAGCATGTTCTATTTTACCAGTGTTTGAAACAGTTACTCTCCCTTGGTATGTGGTGTCCTGACTCCCATCGAACAGAGTTCCTTCCACTACAATGCCACCCCACATGCTACCGCATGCGCCTGTTATGGTCGCATTGACCTTTAAATGAGCGCCAGGTCTTACATAAATTCGGGCATTGGGCAACATTTCAAGTAGGCTGTTTATTGTATATGTTCCACTTTCAATGATAATATCTCCAGAAGGATTGTAAATCGAGCCTCCAGGAATGCTAGTATTTTAGCGCATAGCTTGAAGCGTATCCGAGTCACGAAGATGCTCCCGCATACGATCTGCTTGTATAGGGGTGAAAAAATTTCTGCACAACCAACTGTCTGAACTGGTCATGTAATTGGGGGCAAAACTGTCTATTCCGCATTCGAAAAGAGATCCTTCAGGTGTGTCACAAACAAAATCATAACAGCAATTACATTGTGGTATAGTTGTCGGGCATATAAAAAATGTATCAGGGCATGAATTATCAGTTCCTCCCAGACCATATCTAGCTTCAAAGTTGTGAAATAATCCAAAAGTATGTCCTACTTCATGGATGAGAATGGGAGACAGTATGGAAGGAACATTTTCTGTTTCACCAGTCAATGCACAAAACCGATTGGGTATGTTAAATGCCGAGGTATTATCTTCGTCATAGGCACCAGAAACGGAAAATACGTAAATATCATATCCGTCATTATGTTTGCCACCAGCGACGAACGATCTTATGTCAAGTACATTCGAATAGGTTGTGGATATAATGTTGGGCTCATTTTCAGAACAACCATCAGATGCTGAGACAAAATATATGTTGTGCTTGTTGAAAGCGTTGTTTAAATTCTCCATCATGCCATCGGTATAGGATTCAGCTTCAAGCGTATCCAACCAAGGGGAAGATGGGTTTACGACAAAATTTATATACGTTCTAATATGGTAACTTCCCAAATGTTTGTCATATGGACCTATGATTTGAAAATCGGTGAATTGTCCAAAAACTGGGGTTTGTATGCAAATAAGGAAAGCAAAGGCACACAGCAAATTTTTAAAAAATGGAAAATTTTTCATCGGCTTGTGATTTATATTTAGAACAAATATAAATTCTTTTCAAAAATTTCAAAATAAAGTTTTTGTTAATTCTACTCTTATCCATGCCTGAACCGCTCAAAAACCTCGTCAACACCAGCCTCCTCCGCAGTGCCGGTGCCGACCTCAAAGCCGTTTATCCTGCTTTCGATCAGGACAAATGGGAAAAACTCGTGTTCGAAGATCCGGCATTCCCAAACCTGGAGCTCAAACAACGCTTTCGCCTGGTAGCCGCCACTTTGCGCCCCGTTTTACCGCCCGATTTGAAAGAGGCCCTCGACGTGGTGCAAAAAACGGTGCAACACATGATCGACCGGGAAGGTGAAAAACTCACCTACCTGTACGGTTTCCTCAATGATTTTGTGGAAATATACGCCATCGACGAGCCCGAACTGGCCATTCCCGTATTTGAAACCGTAACGCGTTGGTGCAGCGCCGAATTTGCCGTAAGGCCTTTTATATTGCGTTATCCCGAACGGATGTTCCGGCAAATGATGCTTTGGTCCGAACATCCGAGCCCCATGGTACGCCGCCTCAGCAGCGAAGGATTCCGTCCGCGACTGCCCTGGGGTTTGGGTATTCCAGCGTTGAAGAAAGACCCTTCGGTTTTGTTGCCCATGCTGGAAAAACTCAAAAACGACCCCGCCGAAACCGTGCGCCGTTCGGTGGCCAACAACCTCAACGACATCGCCAAAGACCATCCCGACATCGTGCTCGACATAGCCCGGCGCTGGAAAGGCATTTCGCCCGAAACGGACTGGATCGTGCGCCACGCTTCCCGCGGTTTGCTCAAAAAAGGAAACGCCTCCGCTTTGGCGCATTTCGGTTTCGAACACGGCATCGAAGGCGTTACGGTTTCAGATTTAACCTGCGACGCTTCCGTGCACATCGGCGACCGTTTTTCCTTTTCGTTTGTGATCCACAACGAATCAACGGAAACCAAAACCGTACGCCTCGAATACACGATCGTGTACCAAACCAAATCCGGAAAACCCAGTCGAAAAACATTTAAAATAAAAGAGGGAAAAATGGCGCCCGGCGCCCGTGAAACGGTATCGCGCACCCAGCGCTTCGAAGATTTCACCACGCGGAAACATTATCCGGGGGAGCATAAAATCGAGATCGTGTTGAATGGAAAAACTTCGGATTCGGCGGTGTTTCACGTAGTGTAATTACCACATTAGGCACATGAGATTACTAAGGCACATTAGAGTTATATTCTAATGTGCCTTAGTAATCTCATGTGCCTAATGTGGTTATCCCTACCGGGAAACCACATTACAACCCACCAATTGCTTCTTCAGCTCAGCCACTTCCGAGGCATCCATTTGTGTGCCCGTGAGGTCGAGTACACGAAGGTTGGGCATTTTGACCAAAGCTTCGGGCAGGTTGGAAATGGGGTTGCCCGAAAGGTTAAGCACTTCGAGCATTTTCAGTTTGGTGATGTCGTTCGGCAATTGCTGCAGACCGTTGTTGGAGAGGTCGAGCAAACGCAGGTGGGTTGCTTTGGCCACATCTGCGGTCAAAACTGTGATTTTGTTGTTGCCCAGGTGCAATTCTTCGATTTCGGGCAGCTCGAAAAGTTCTTTCGGTACACTTCCGATGCGGTTGTAGTTTGCACGAAGCACTTTCAAAGCCTTGCAGCCGCGAAAAGCGCCGTAAAGTTCGTCGAGGTTGTTGTAACCGACATCGGCAATTTGCAGCAACGGCATGTTTTGCAGGGCGGAAGCATCGATGATCTGATTTTTTTGCAAATACACGATTTCCAATCCGGCGAGGGTGTTGAAGTTATCAGGCAGGCGGCGCAACTGGTTGCCTTCGAGGCGCATCACCCGCGCGGAAGTCATTTTGTGCAGTTGGGTGCCGTCGAGACTGCGCAGGCGTTTGTTCGCCCAGGCATATTCTGTTTTGCCTTCCACGGCGTTTTCCTTAAAAAACTTGCGGGTTTCGGCGATGCGTGTGAGGTATTCCTGAAATGTAAGTGAAAGGTCAGGCCAGGCAGCCACAAGATGGCGAAAACTGGCTTCTGCTTCTTCGAGGTCGCCGAGTTCAAAATGCTCGCGGGCCGATTTGGCCTCGGCACTGGCATCGCGCAGGCGCAGGGCCACACCGCCGGCTGCCGTGTCTTCCATGGCGGCCGCATCGGCAAGCAGTTCGTAAGCCATGTCGAAATCACCCTGACGCAGCAACATGCGGCCGCGTTCGAGGTTCATCGCGTAGGTGCCTTTGGGCGATTGTACACTTTTGGGGGAGGGTTGCTGGGCGTAAGCGGCCGTGAAGCCAAGGACCAGAAGGACGGTAAGGAGGATGCGGGGGGTCATGCGGAGGAATTTATGATTATAAAAAAGATGCATGTATGAACGACGGCCCATCGGAGTTTGGTATGCCGGGCGTCGCAGGATTATGTCGGTATGGTATTGGTGAACGAAATGTTAAAAAGGTAACCAAAGGAAGGATGATTTTTTAAAAATTTGTCAAATCAGCGAAGCGTGGCATCTTTCGGTGACCCAAACCGCGTTTTTACGTCTTTACCATGTTAAAATTCCCTCCCTCTGCAACCTTTTCGTTCGCAAAAGCGTTTAATACTTCATACCCATTCAATTACACACGAAGCTATGTTGACAATACTCATCACCTCGGGCATCGTCATGCTCATTAGGCGTTTGCGCGGTACGAAATAGCCGCAGAAAAACTACCCTTGCTGCCCCGACAACGAAAATCGTTGTCGGGGCAGTTTTTTTTACATCAGTTTTTCTGCGCAGCAGTTGTTTTTAAAAATCCTTTTAACTTTGTGCCATGATATCCAACCTTTCCATCAACATTATTATTCGCAACGACAGGCACACCTGACGCGAGGCATGGCTTTTGGAAAGCAAAAACCCCGGTCGGTGTGCAACTTACCGGGGTTTTTTTTATCAGGATTTAAAGATTAATCGGATTTCCGGGATTGGATTTGCATGATTTTAAGGATTACCTTCCCGTAAATCACTCGCAGCACCTTCGTTTAAGCCTTTTTATACGATACAGATGTACCACGTCGATTCAAAACAACTGCACCTGCCCTCCATTGATGCCGAAATGCGCCGGTTTTGGGAAGAAGAAAAAATCTTCGAAAAATCGGTCGACCAACGCGACCCAAAAAACGCTTTTGTATTTTACGAAGGTCCGCCTTCGGCAAACGGCAAACCCGGTATCCACCACGTGATGGCACGTACGGTAAAAGACCTCTTTTGCCGTTACCAAACGCTCAAAGGCAAACGTGTGGAACGCAAAGGCGGCTGGGATACCCACGGCCTGCCCATCGAACTGTTTGTTGAAAAAGAACTCGGCATCACCAAAGAGGACATCGGCAAAAAAATCAGCGTCGACGAATACAACCAGGCATGCCGTACCACCGTGCTGCGGTACAAAGACCTGTGGGACGATGTGACCCGCAAAATGGGTTATTGGGTAGACCTCGAAAATCCGTACATCACTTTCACCAACGACTACATCGAAACCTGCTGGTGGCTGCTGAAACGCCTCTACGATAAAAAAACGACCACAGGCGAATCTTTCCTCTACAAAGGTTTCACCATCCAGCCTTTTTCACCCGCCGCCGGCACCGGTCTTTCCTCCCACGAGCTCAACATGCCCGGCTGCTACAAGGAGGTGACCGATACTTCGGTGGTGGCCATGTTTAAAGTACGCCACGAGGAAAAAAGCGCCCATTTGTTCGCTTCCCCCGACGAAGACGTGCGTATCCTAGCCTGGACAACCACACCCTGGACCCTTCCCTCCAACGTGGCTCTCAGCGTTGGTCCCAACATCGAATACGCAAAAGTCGCCACGCTGAGTCCGTATACCGGCGACCCCGTAAGCGTCATCCTCGCCGCCGAGCGTCTCAGCGGTTATTTCAATGCCGCCGACGAAAACCAACCTTTCGATGGTTTTAAACCCGGCGGAAAACAATTGCCGTACCGTGTGCTCGGTACTTTTAAAGGCAAAGAACTGGTGGGCGCACGTTACGAACAACTGCTGCCCATGCCCGAACTGGTGGATGAAGACCTAGCCGCCAACGGTTTCCGCGTGATCCCCGCCGACTTCGTAACCACCGAGGACGGTACAGGCGTAGTACACACGGCGCCTTACTTCGGCGCCGATGACTTTCGGGCTTCAAAAGCCGCCGGTGTGCCCTTTATAGGTGTAAAAGACGAAAAAGGACGCATTTTGCCGCTGGTTGACCGGCAGGGACGCTTCGTACCTGAAGTTCCCGAATTCGGTGGCCGCTATGTAAAAGAAGAATACTATTCGCCCGAAGACCGCGCCGCCGAGGGTTTCCGCCCAACAGACGTGCTCATCTCCATCCGCCTGAAAACCGACAACAAGGCTTTCCGCGTTGAAAAATACAAACACAATTACCCGCACTGCTGGCGTACCGACAAACCCGTGCTGTATTACCCGCTCGATTCGTGGTTCATCCGCGCTTCCGCAGCCAAGGAACGTATGGCCGAACTCAACAAAACCATCAACTGGAAACCCGCCGCCACCGGTACGGGCCGTTTCGGACAGTGGCTTGACAACCTGCAGGACTGGAACCTTTCACGCTCACGCTACTGGGGCATTCCGCTGCCGATCTGGCGTACCGAAGATGGTGAAGAAGAACTTTTTATCAATTCGGCCGAAACCCTGCGCATCGAAATCGATAAAGCCGTGGATGCAGGATTTATGTCGGAAAACGACTATGCCAAAGCAGGGGCAGATTTGCACCGTCCGTACATCGACAACGTAATACTTGTTTCGCCTTCCGGCAAAAAAATGTTCCGCGAGCTCGACCTCATCGACGTGTGGTTCGACTCGGGCGCCATGCCTTATGCGCAATGGGGACTCGATTACGAAAAAATGCACGCCGGCGACGACCGTCCGTTCAAAGCACCTTTCAGCGTAAACTATCCCGCAAGCTTCATCGCCGAAGGCGTGGACCAAACCCGCGGCTGGTTTTACACCCTGCATGCCATCGCAACCATGTGTTTCGATTCGGTGGCGTACCAAAATGTGGTGTCGAACGGCCTGGTACTCGACAAAGACGGCAACAAAATGTCGAAATCGAAGGGCAACGTGGTGGATCCTTTCGAAACACTCGCCGAATTCGGCGCCGACGCCACACGCTGGTACATGATCGCCAATGCCAATCCGTGGGACAACCTGAAGTTCGACACCTCCGGCATCACCGAAGTGCGCAACAAGTATTTCGGTACACTTTTTAATACGTACAACTTTTTCGCCCTTTACGCCAACCTCGACGGGTTCGTGATGGATGAAAACAACGTTTTGCCTTACAAAAACCGTCCGGAACTCGACCGCTGGATCATCAGCAAACTGTACAGCGTGGTGGCCGATTACAGCGAAGCCATGGACGACTACGAACCTACCCGCGCCGCGCGTGTGTTGGAAACATTTGTCGACGAGCACCTCAGCAACTGGTACGTACGCCTGGCCCGCCGCCGTTTCTGGCGCGGCACCATGAACGAAGACAAACTTTCCGCTTACCAGACACTTTTTGAATGTCTGATGGTAACCTCCCAGTTGTCGGCCAGCCTGGCGCCATTTTTCAGCGACTGGTTGTACCAAAAACTCACGGCGCCCCTGCGTGCCAAAGGTTTGGTGGAAAACAGTCCGCTGCGCCACATCTCCGTACACCTTACCGACCTCACGCTTCCGGAGCCTGAAAAAATCGACAAGGCGTTGGAAAAACGCATGGATTACGCCCAGCGCATTTGTTCGCTGGCGCTCAGCATCCGCAAAAAGGAAAAATTGCGTGTGCGCCTGCCCCTGCACAAAGTATTGTTGCCGGTACTCGACGAAGCTTTCATCAATGAGGTCGACAGTGTAAAAGGCCTGATTTTGTCGGAAATCAACGTTAAAAACCTCGAATTTATAACCGATGCGAGTGGTTTAATCAAAAAAGGCGCCAAAGCCAATTTCAAAACACTGGGCGCCAAACTCGGCAAAGACATGAAGGCCGTGGCCGACATCATTGCCGGTTACTCCAACGAGGAAATCAATGCTTTGGAAAAAGCGGGATCGCTCGAAATAACCGTGAAGGACCAAACCTACACGATTACGCCCGAAGACATGATCGTGAGCACCGAAGATTTACCAGGCTGGAAAGTGGCGACCGACGGCGACCTCACCGTGGCCCTCGACGTAAACCTCACCGACGAGCTGCTCGCCGAAGGCACGGCCCGCGATTTGGTGAACCGCATCCAAAACCTGCGCAAGGAAAAGGACTTCAACGTGACCGACCGTGTGACCATCACACTCGAAAAACACCCGGCCATCCTGCATGCCGTCGAACTTTTCCACGACTACATCAAAGCCGAAGTTTTGGCCACCGATTTGGTGCTGTCCGACAACCTCGACGGCGAAAAAGTGGACCTGAACGATGAGGTGCAGTTGGGGATTGATGTGGTGGTATCGTAAATCTGTTTAAATCTGTGTTCGAAGATCCGTGTCATCTGTGTACCATCACTCTACGTAATGGTACACAGATGACACAGATCTTCGAACACAGATTTAATTCAAAGGCGCGTTTTTCAACGTCTCCAGCAAAAATTTCCAAAATTTCTGAACCGAGCTCACCTGCACCGTTTCATCCGGGGAGTGGGCGCCGCGGATGTTGGGACCGAACGAGATCATTTCCATGCCCGGGTGTGTGCCGCCGATGATGCCGCATTCCAAACCTGCATGGCAGGCATTCACGTGGGGTTCTTCGTTGAACATTTCCTGGTAACGCTCGCGCATGAGGTGCACGATGGTGGAATCGGGCATGGGCGTCCAGCCGGGGTAACTTCCTGAAAAAGCGACATCGGCGCCGGCGAGTTCGAAACAAGCCTGAATGGCGTGTGCGAGGTCCATTTTTTCACTGTCGACCGAGCTGCGGGTGAGGCACATGACGGTAAAATGCCCGTCTTTCACCAAAACACGCGCAACGTTGTTGGAGGTTTGCACCAAGCCGATGATGGCAGGGCTCATGCGGTAGATGCCGTTGGGACAAGCATACAATGCCTTGAGCAAACGTTCCTGCGAACCCAGTTGCATCACAGCATGCGGCATTTCGTTTTTTTCAAGGGAAATGCTGATGCCTGAATCGGTGATGTTGTACTCTGCATTCAACGTTTCCGCTTCTTTTTTGATAAAATCGGCGAAATGGCCGGCATTTTCTTCCGGAACGGCCACCAGGGCGAACGATTCGCGGGGAATGGCGTTGCGCAAACTGCCACCGTCGATTTGGTTTACATGCAATCCGAATTGCCTGCCCCCGAGGTACAAAAGGCGGTTCATGATTTTGTTGGCGTTGCCGCGGCCGATGTGGATGTCCATACCTGAGTGGCCGCCGGTGAGACCTTTTACGCTGAGGCGAAAACCTGAAAAACCATCTCCCAGAGTGGCAACGTCGTAATGCCCGGTCGCAGTTACGTCGATACCGCCTGCGCAGCCGATGGTAAGTTCGTTATCGTCTTCGGTATCGAGGTTGAGCAGGTATTTGCCGTGCAGGGTACCACTTTTTAAGGAAAGCGCGCCCGTCATGCCCGTTTCTTCATCAATGGTAAAAAGCGCTTCGAGGGCAGGGTGGGGAATGTCATTGGAGGAAAGCAGTCCCATGATGGCTGCCACGCCGATACCGTTGTCGGCGCCCAACGTTGTACCACGCGCTTTTACCCAATCGCCATCGATGAACATATCGATGCCTTGTTTATCAAAATCGAAGTTGGTATCGGCATTTTTTTGGTGCACCATATCGAGGTGGCTTTGCAAAACCAGGGTCGCGCGGTTTTCCATACCCGGTGTGGCGGGTTTGCGAATCACAACGTTTCCGACGGCGTCGACGGTGGTTTCAAGACCCAGGTTTTCACCGAATTTCCGTACGAATTCGATCACGCGTTGTTCCTGTTTGGAAGGCCGGGGCACGGCGTTCAGGTCGGCAAAATGTTTCCAGAGTATCTGGGGTTCAAGGGCACGTATGTCGTTGGCCATGGTATGGATTGTGTTTAGAGCATGTAAATGTTTGGCAGGTCCAAAGTTGCGGATTCCGGCTGAAAAGCGTCAGATTTCCCTGCACATATTAAGCCGGCGTTACGTGAAGGTTAAGGCTTCGTCCAAAGAACCGGTATTTTTGCTAAAGTTCGGTGGAAAGTCGAACTTTGCACAACCTACATATCAGGGCTACAACCAATTTATGGAAAACAAGCGCATCAGCATCGTCATTCCTACCAAAAACGAAGCGGCCTACATCGACCGCACCATTGCCCAGTTTGAAGGTTTTTTTGAAAAATTCAACCTTGAAGTGGTGGTTTCCGATGCCAACAGCACCGATGGCACCAAGGAAGTGGTTTTGTCCCATGCCAAACGTTTCGGCGCCGACCGTGTGAAATTTGTACAAGCCGAAGGGAAACAAAACATTGCCATCGGCCGCAATCTTGGGTCATCCCAAGCCACGGGCGACATCCTTTTTCACATGGACGCCGACGTTTTTATCCCAAACAAGGAAAAATTTTTTACAAAAATATCGGAGGTCTTCGAAAAGCCCAAAGTTGTGGCTGCCACAGTGCCCATTTGGGTGTACCCGGAGGAAGCCACCTTTGTGGACAAGCTGTACCACTTCATGATGAACAGCACCATCCGCAATTCGTTTTTTTTCGGCGTTTATCTTGCGAAAGGGGAATGCCAGTTGGTGCGGCGCAGCACCTTTGAAAAAATTGAAGGTTACAACGAAACCATCGTGGCCGGTGAAGATTGCAACCTGTTTTACCGCCTGCACAAAGAGGGTAAAATTTCCTACGTCTACCAACTCAAAGTATACCACTCGCCAAGGCGTTTCCGCGAATACGGTTACATCAAACTGACCATGATTTACCTGCGCGAAGGTTTGTCGTTGCTTTTCCTGCGCAAGTCGTATGTGCAGGAATGGAAGCCGGTTAGGTAGGCAACCAACGGCATTGTTTCGGGGAATGTCCAAAATAAGCAGCATGGACATGCAGGGTTTACGAACTTTGTAGGATATACGTTCAACCTCCCCACATTATGAAACAAACACTCGCCGTATTTCTGCTGGCAACAAGTATGCAACTTGCTGCCCAAACACCCCCATTCGACCCCGCCACCCTCGACCAGATTGCCGAATCCGAGGCCAAAGCACACCTCGGGAAACACCTGGCGCCGGATGTAGTTGCCGCTTCCGACGATTACGACATCCAATACCACCGCATGGCCTGGTCCGTCGATCCCAATGTGCGGTACATCCAGGGCAGTGTGACCACCCATTTCAAAAGCCGTACCAACGGACTGGCCTCCATCGCTTTTGATCTTGTTGATTCTTTGCAGGTTACGTCGGTGACGTGGCATGGACAGGTACTGACCAACCATACACACCTCAACAACATCCTGACCATTCCACTTGTGCAGCCACTGAACTTGGGTTTAATCGATTCATTAACAGTGCAATACCAGGGCATACCTCCCAATACCGGTTTTGGTTCGTTTGAAAAATCTGAACACAACGGCGTACCCATCATCTGGACACTTTCAGAACCTTACGGCGCCCGCGACTGGTGGCCCAACAAACAGGATCTTTCCGATAAAATTGATTCCATCGACGTTTTTGTGACTTGTCCGGAAGCTTACCGGGCTGCCGGCAACGGTTTGCTGGTTTCCGAGTACCCAACAGGCAACGGCAACAAAACCTACCATTGGCGCCACAGGCATCCCATCGCCAGTTACCTCGTGGCTTTTGCCGTAACCAACTACGTGCAATACACCGATTACGCAGAAATCACCACGGGCACGTTGCCCATCCTCAACTACGTATTTCCGGAAAACCTGACCACAGCACAAAGTCAAACGCCGCAAACGGTGGATTTTATGGAGTTTTTCGATTCTCTTTTCATATCCTATCCGTTTCACGATGAGAAATATGGTCACGCCCAGTTCAACTGGGGTGGTGGTATGGAACACCAAACCATGAGTTTTATGGTCAATTTTGGATTCGAACTGGTGGCCCATGAACTGGCGCACCAATGGTTTGGCGACCATGTAACTTGTGGAAGCTGGGAAGACATTTGGCTCAACGAAGGGTTTGCCACCTACCTCACAGGTTTGTGTTACGAACGGCTGGCGCCCCAATGGTGGCCCAATTTCAGGGCGGCACGTTTGAGCAGCGTTGTGAGTCAGCCTGGTGGAAGCGTATGGGTAAACGACACCACCAACGTGAGCCGCATTTTCAGCGGCCGGTTAAGTTATTCCAAAGGTGCCCTCGTATTGCACCAGCTCCGTTGGCTGCTCGGCGACGAAGATTTTTTCGCTGCTTTGCGCAATTACCTCAACGATCCGGCCATTGGTGGCAGCTTTGCACGTACCAACGAACTGCAGGCGCATTTTGAAGCCGTGTCGGGAATGGATTTGCAAGGATACTTCAACGATTGGTTTTACGGCGAAGGATTTCCGACGTATCATGTCTTTTGGCTAAAGGACAGTTTAACCGCCTCCTTTCAGATAGTTCAAACCCAGTCGCATCCATCGGTTGATGTGTTTGAAATGGATCTGCCTTTGCGATTTTCAGATGGCACGCAAACGTTTGATACACGCCTGCACATTACCCAAAACTATCAGGAGTTTGAAGTGGCTGTGCCTTTTTCCTTCACCGAAGTAATTTTTGATCCGGAAATATGGTTGATCTCAGCAAACAATACCATTGGACAAGGCGTCATCAGCACTTCGGAGCCTGAAATTTCACCATTAAGCATCGTGCCCAATCCGGCAAGCAACCGCGTGGTGGTATCTGCGGGCGACGGACAAAATTTTGACCAACTGTTGGTTTACGATGCCTCCGGCAAATTGGTGTTGAGCCAAAAACAACCGAATACAACCGTTTTTGACATTGATGTGTCGGGATTGGCAGCTGGCGTTTACCGTGTAGAATTGGTGGGTGAAAAAACCGTAGCGACGGGAAAAATCATCAAACCTTAATTGCTACAGCTTACACACATCTGAAATCAACCCGCTCCGGCAGGAGCGATATCTTGGTAGCATTTACGACCACGTAGCCTCGGCGCTCCGGCAGGAGCGCTATCTCAAGGCCAACGATGCCTAATCATTGTCAGAATGTTCACCACAAAGACTTGAAAATCAATTTTTTGTATTTAATTTTGATTGCCGGGCACTGTGAGATAGCGCTCCTGCCGGAGCGCCGATCCATCAAGGGAAATCACTTCTACCAAGATATCGCTCCTGCCGGAGCGGGTTGATTTCGCCTAGGTAAAGAAGTGTGAAAACCGTAGGCGCCGTAGGGCCCAAAAAAAAGTTAGCCACCCGGGATTAGATCGGATGGCTAGTATGTATCGGGAATATAACCTGTGAAGCTAGGCTTCTATTAATCTTGTTAAATCTTGAAATCAATCCTGAAAATCCTCAAATCCTTAAATCCTGATTCTATTTGGAAGAAGTTGCGATGCCGCTGCTAACCTGGCGGATCGTTGGAACAACGCTCCATTCGAGTTGGTCGGGGTTGCCTGGAACCAGAAGGTTGATGTTTTGGCTGTTGGAGTTCATTTTAGCAACTGCCTGAAGGTTGGCGTCGATGTTTACCGTGGTTACTTTACCGTTTACGTTGCCGGCGATGAAGTTGGTTGCGATGTGGTCGCCTATTTTGTTGAACACCGAGATGCTGTAGCTTTTGTCTTTGCGGATGCCGCGTGCTACGTTGTAAACTACTGCGAAATATTTTTCGGTTTCGAGCATGGCAACTGGCTCGGGGTAAACCGGCATGGCGAAAAATTCGGCGCTGCGCTCGAGCTCGGGAAGGAAAGCGTAGAAGTCCCACTCAAGGCGACCGGCCGGCGAAGCAGCCTGCATGTCTTCAACGGTGATGCTGTAAGGCAGTTCAGCTTTCGGGAACTGAGCCAGAAAATCCTGGAAGCTCGGCGTTTGCGAAAAGAGCGAAGCGCAGATGAGCAGGAGAGCCGGAAGAATGATTGCCTTTTTCATGTTCTGTATTTTTAATGCAGTTGTACAGTACATTATCCAAAAGCCTTGCCAATTCTTGTTTTGACCCGTGCCAAAATGATTTTTTTTCGTTTTAAACCCCAAATTATACCTGTTAGGGTAGTGCTAACATGTACCCTTTCCACATATCTACGTATAAAAGGGTAGAAACAACAAACAGGCAGACTAAACGGCCTTGTTGATGAGTTAATAGTAAAGCATGCATTCGTGGCAAGAATTTTGCCCGGTTAATCCCAACTCCCAATACCTTTGTACCGCTCCCTTCGACAAATGAACATTAACATCAAGCCAACCAATACACGCCTGCGACAATTCGTACGCTTTCCTCAAAAGCTCCTTTGGGCGTTTGTGATGGAAGGTATTGAGACGAAAAAAATGCTGCATACTTACCTGAGACAAGGGAGTGGAAAGTTGCTTTTTATCAACAGCAGCAAAATGCCTTCCGCCGAGGAACTGCAGGCGGCACACGCGCAACTTCGCGACATTCCGCGTTTCCTTCCTTTTTTTGTCATTGTGGTGGTACCTGCCCCCGGTGTCACCGAAGGTTACGCGCTGTTGGCCATTACCCTGGAAAAATGGCTCGGCCAACGTTTCACCATCCTGCCAAGTCATTTCAGGAAAGTTTTTCAAAAAGAGAAAGTGGCTGATCCTGAAGAGGATGTTTTGAATCCTTAACTCAAAACAACGTCGGATTTTCCTGCACCTCTTCGTGCAAACCCGCATCATCAGGCCCCGGTGCATTGATGCGTTCGGATACGCGGTACATGGTTAAATAACCGGCGGGTGCTGGTTGCAATATTTCCAGCAAGGCATCATGCGTGGTTTCAGGATCCAGCCATTTTTTCCTGGACAAAGCATCACCTAAAAAAACAGGCATGCGGTCGTGCAAAACCGACACATCAGCATTGGCTGCGGTGGTGAGGATGGTAAACGTATTTTTTTCACCATGCCATGTTTCCCAAATACCTGCCATGTAAAGCAATCCACCCCCGGCTGCCAAAAGGCGGTAGGGTATTTTTCGTCCACCCGGCTCGCGTCGCCATTCGTAAAAACTGTCGGCCGGCACCACACAACGCCGCTGGCGCACCGCATCGCGAAAAGAAGGTTTTTCAAAAACAGTTTCAGAACGCGCATTGATGAGTTTACCCTGGTTTTTCCCGTCGGCGCTCCAATGAGGTACCAATCCCCATTGCATCGTTTTCCACCCTGCGGCAGTAAGCACTACGGCATTATGGGTAGGCGCAATATTGTAATGCTCCTGCACTTCGGTCGGCAAGGGCGTATCTTCGAGCGACAAATCGGGTAGTTTTTTCTTCGGCACCAACGAATACCGTCCACACATGGTTCAGTCGTGTTTTTGTTTGATGAAATTCAGATGATTGTTCGTTTAGAAACAAAAAAAGGAAAATTTTATTTCTAAAAATAGTCTGTGTAAAACGTAAAGTGCTAACAGTGAACCTGTTTTGTAATCAAACAGCCTGTTTTAAATACTTACAAACATGCAAAGTGCTACATTTTATAAAAAATTCATTTTCAAGCACTTAACAAATATACTTACCAAACTTTACCTGTGGATAACATGGCATTTTGTGCACAGCCGCCAACACATGCCGGGGTGATTTCCACATTGGGAGGTGTTTTGCTTAAAATCTGTGGATAACCCCACAACAACTCAACCACTACCAACACTACCACTGTTGTTGAAACGACCAAGATGTGTTTTAACCATAGTTACTGACACCACGGTGGAGAACCGGCTAAACTCCTGATCTCAAACACGCTTAACCGTTGGCAACCTGTGGATAAAGCGGGTAACTGATGGTGATAATACACAACCCACGTGCAGTTATAAGGTTTTCAACATACCAACGCCACTGATGATGAGGGTCAATTTTTTATTTAAAATCATTAAAATCATATAAGTCATCAGGTCAAAGTTGAAAACGGAAATCCAAACGGTTCTACTTTTGTTTCATGTTTTAGAAAACGGAAAAAATTCATCCATTGGTCTATGTCTACTTCAGAAAATACAAGCCGGATCCGGTACGTCGCCGATGAACGCATCCCAAGTGCCGTGAAAATCTGGCTCATCGCAGGTTTGTTTATGGTTTTTATGCAAATCGTAATCGGTGGTGTTACACGGCTCACAGGCAGCGGCCTCAGCATTACCCGCTGGGAGGTCGTCACGGGCACGCTGCCGCCTTTAAGCGAGGCAGACTGGGCAGAGGCGTTTGATTTGTACAAAGCCACGCCTCAGTACGAAAAAATCAACCAGGGCATGTCGCTGTCCGACTTCAAGTTCATTTTCTTCTGGGAGTATTTTCACCGTTTGTGGGCACGTCTCATGTTTTTTGTGTTCATCATTCCTTTTGGCTGGTTTTTATGGAAAGGTATGTTTTCCCGACGCCTGCTGCGGCGTTTGCCTGTGGTTATGTTGCTGGCCGGACTTGAAGGCTTTTTTGGCTGGATTATGGTGGCCAGTGGACTGCGCTCGAGGCCCTGGGTGAATGCCTACAACCTCACGTTGCACCTGGTGATGGGACTTGTCATCTTCAGTTACCTTTTGTGGACGATCTACATCGCCTACCAGCCCAAAGTGCGGGCTTTTGCCGGCGGTGTCTGGAAAAAGTACTTTGACGGACTTGTGCTGCTCGCCTTTGTTCAGATTGGTTTGGGCGCCATGATGTCGGGTACCAAAGCTGGTTTATTTTATCCTACCTGGCCCGATCAGGGTGGTACATTTTTACCTTCTTTGCTGCTCAATGGAAGTTTGTGGTCGGTAGAAAGTTTCACCCATTACGATACCAATCCGTTTGTACCTGCACTGATACAATTCCTTCACCGGAATACGGCGTATCTGTTAACGGCATTTGTTTTGTATGCTGTTTGGAAAATGGCGAAACAAAATCCACCAACCCAACTGCGTACAGGAAACCGTTTACTGGTAGCTGCTTTGTTTGTCCAGGTGGTACTTGGCATTGTTACCCTGTTACAATGTCAGGGCAGTATACCTGTTACTCTTGGGGTTTTACACCAGGCAGGTGCTGTTGTGCTCCTGAGTGTTTTGTTGTTTGTGGCGTACCAGGTTCGTGAATCGAAAGATAATATTTTGTAAAAAAGATAGGTTTTGGTGTTTTCTGCGTCGGTGTGACGAAAAACGGTGTTTAGTCCTGTGGGTGTAAGTGGTTATGTTGTGGATTTTCCTATTTTTGCCCATGTCATCTACAGAATCAAGCGAAGCATGAACCTATCCATCAAAGAAGAACAAGGTTTCCGTTACATCGAGTCGGGCCCGGAAGATGCTGAAACGCTGTTGCTGTTGCACGGCCTGTTCGGTGCTCTGAGTAATTTCGAGAGCATCGTTAACCGTTTCTCAAAGGAATACCGTGTTGTTGTTCCCATCCTCCCCATCTACGAAATGCCCATATTTGAAGTATCGGTCATGGGGCTGGTGGATTTTGTGGTCAAGTTTGTTAAGTACAAAGGCTTTGATAAAGTACACCTGCTGGGCAACTCGTTGGGTGGGCATGTCGCCTTGCTTTTCACGTTAAACCACCCCGACCATGTAGCTTCCATTACGCTTACCGGAAGTTCGGGTTTGTTTGAAAGTGCCTTTGGTACGGCATTTCCCAAACGAGGAGATTACGAATACATCAAGAACAAAACCGCCGAAACTTTTTACAACCCGGAAGTTGCTTCCAAAGAATTGGTTGACGAAGTATTCGGTATTGTCAACGATAGGGGTAAAGCCATTCGGGTGATCGCTACGGCCAAGTCTGCTGTGCGCCACAACCTGGGGGACAAGCTTCACAAGATCAAAGTGCCTGCCTTGCTCATTTGGGGTAAACAGGATGGTGTAACACCACCTTTTGTAGGCGAAAAATTTCACGAACTTATCAGCGATTCGAGGTTGTATTTTCTCGATGAATGTGGTCACGCACCCATGATGGAAAAACCGCAGGAATTCAATGACTTGCTGGATGCGTTCCTGAAGGAAGTAGTGATTAAATCCGTTTAGATCTGGTATCTGTGTCATCTGTGTACCAGGACTTCATGGTACACAGATGATACAGATTTTACGAACACAGATCTACACGGATTTTTTAATAGTTATAAATGTAAATATACTGTTGTAAATAATTTATGTTCCACGTGGAACATTGTCAATGCTTTATGTTATTCAGCAACCAGGTTTTGAAAGTACTGTAATTCACTTCCATAACAACCGACTGTTTTGGGAGATGTTTCAACTCGGCCAATCGATTAGGGACTTCTATGCTGTGCCCAAGGATTCGTTCAACGTCGGGAAGAAACTTGGCCGGATGTGCCGTTGATAAAACAACGCCCTGATGGTTCGGGTAATCCTGAAGGTAGGACTGAAGGGCCAGGTGCCCGATGGCTGTATGCGGATCCATTACATAGTTGAACTGCTTTTCAACTTGTTGCATGGCGTCTTCGGTTTGTGCATCGTTGAATGCATAACCTTTGATTTCGTCTCGCATAATGTTCCACGTGGAACCATACAAGTCTTTCATACGTGCGAAGTTGGATGGGTTACCTACATCCATGGCATTGGAAAGGGTGGTTTTAGAGGGTTGTGTTTTGTAGTTGCCGCTGTGTAAATACGCGGGCACAACGTCGTTTGTATTGGTTGCTGCGATTAAGTTTTTTATGGGGAGACCCATTCGTTTGGCAAGCAAACCGGCGGTTAGGTTGCCAAAATTACCCGATGGGATGGAAAAGGCTAGGTGAGTTTGTTTGTTCGGTAACTGGCGATACGCTTCGAAATAATAAAAGGATTGAGGTATCAAGCGGGCTATGTTGATGCTGTTGGCCGAACTGAGTTCGATTGCAGACCGCAGTTCCTGATCAAGAAAAGCTTGTTTCACCAAAGTCTGGCAATCATCAAAGCTTCCTTGTACTTCAAGTGCCTGAATGTTGTGTCCCAGGGTGGTGAGTTGTTTTTCCTGTAAAACACTCACTTTGCCGGAAGGGTACAGGATGACCACCCGGATGCCAGGGGTATTGAAAAAACCTGCTGCTACGGCGCCTCCGGTATCGCCTGAGGTGGCCACCAAAATGCAGAGGTCGCGCTTTCTGAAATGGGCCATACAACCTGCCATAAATCTGGCACCAAAATCCTTGAAGGCAAGTGAGGGACCGTGAAACAATTCGAGCACATGTTCGCGATCGGAGAGTGTCACCAGAGGTGCCGGGAAGTTAATGGCTTCGTTGATGATGCGGTGCAGGTCATCATTGGGTATGGCGCCCTGAAGTAGGTTTTGGGCTACTCGGAAAGCGGTTTCAGGAAAACTTAAATTTGGTAAGTCTCGAAAAAAGCTGTTGGGCAGGGCAGGTATCAACAAGGGCATAAACAAACCATTGTCTGTGGGTAATCCCTCAAACAAAGCTTGTTCAAAATTTACCCGCAAGTTTGGGTTGTTGGTGCTGTACAATTGCATGGTTTACGTATTGTTCCACGTGGAACATGGGGTTTAAATTTTGGTGATGATGAATTCTACGCGACGGTTTTTGGCGCGTTCCTGGTCGGAGCTGTTGTCGGATATGGGAAATTTCGGTCCTTGGCCTACGACCTCAATACGGTTGCCTTCGATGTTTTTTTCCATAAGGAACGACCGAATGGCTTCTGCGCGTTCTTTGGATAATTGCATCAGGTCTTCGGCTTTTCCAATATTGTCGGTATGTCCTTCAATGCGGATGTGTAGTTTGGGGTTTTGAAGCATCACGGCTGCAAGGCGTTCGAGCTCCGGGTAAGAAGATTCAATGATGATGGCTTTGGATTGCTGGAAAAAGATGGGCTGTAATTCGATTTTAGCACCTACTTCCAGAGGTGTGAGTAGGAGTTCGACATAGAATTCGCGGAAGAAGTAATAGTCCCTTCGGAACAGAATGGTGTCCGTTTTGCCGGAAAAAGCCGGCTTTTCAGGTTTAAGAAGGAATGGGACACCTTTCGGGATTTTAAGGGTAAATACGCCATTGTCTGTGTGAATCATGTTTGGGGTACCACCTTTTGCACTGTAATAATACACGTTGGCATCGGTGATAAGTTCACGGGTTTTGGCATTAAGCACCCTGCCTTTAACGGTGATTTCGGTAGCCTGGGGAGGTGCAATTTGAACGCGGAAGATGTCACTCTGATTGCCATCGCGCCGTGAGGTGAAATATAGGTAGCCCGATGTCATGTTGAAATAAGGCTGACTTTCGTCTTTTGCCGAGTTGATGGGCTCGATAAGGCGCTGGGGTTGCGTCCAATTTTGCCAGGTTTCATCGAGGCGCTTGCTCACAAAGATGTCGTTTCCGCCACGCGACTCCCAGCGGTTGGAGGAAAAATACAGGGTGGTGTGGTCTTCCGAAAGGAAAGGCGTGGTTTCGCGCTGGGAAGAATTGAGTACCGTACCCATGTTTTTAGGGGCGCTCCATTTGTTTTCACCTTCCCGAAAACACACATAAAGGTCCATGTCCCTGGAGTCGAAACGTGTTGCAGATAGGATAAGTACCTCGCCATCGAAGCTCATGGTCAGACTTACGTCGGAAGTGATGGTGTAATAGTCTTTGATATCCACGGGTTCGGGGAAGCTCCAAATGCTGTCGAGGCGCCGGATGATGGAAAAACCCCGGTCCATGTTGCCGTTTCTTTCAAACCGGTTGATCACGTAAAAGGCATTGGGGTCGGGCGTGATGGCTACCAAACTGTTGGGTAGTGCGTTGTTGAGTGGGTAGGGTGGGTGAGCAACCGCTGTGAATCCGAGTGAATCACCCGTTGCCATCCACACATCCTGATTAAATGCGGATAACGCAGGGTCGGCAACATAACCTCCTGCGATCTGCTTGTACACGTTTTTAAGCAGGGCAGCATACTCATTTGGGGGCAGTTGTTCGTGTTGATCAACCGTATCGATGAGCAGGGTGGGGTTGAAATCGGGGTAACCGATGCGGGTAAAAAACAGGGTTCTGCCGTCTCGGCTGGGTACCGGGGATATTTCGTTGTAGGGGGAATTGATGAAATCGGGTAGTTTTTCCAGGATGAATTCCTGGGCAATAAGACGTGAACCGGCGAAAAGGATAAAAAAGCAGAGTAGATGTTTCATGGAACAAAAGTAAGTCACAGAGGTCACAGCAAATAAAAAAGAGGCCACAGAGGATGCTACCACCGCTACTGTCTGTTCGATATTTCACAATAGACAGCAAATCAGGATAACTCTCTGTGGCCTCTTGATATTTTCTGTGACCTCTGAGTTTAATTCAAACGTTCAAAGATGCCGGCTATACCTTGTCCACCACCTACACAAGCGGTAACCATGCCATAACGTTGATCGCGGCGACGCATTTCATTGAGCAGTTGGATCGACAGTTTGGTGCCACTACATCCCAGAGGATGGCCCAGGGCGATGGCGCCACCGTTCACATTCAGGATATCCGGGTTGATGCCAAGCTCCTGGACAACGGCCAACGATTGTGCAGCAAAGGCCTCGTTGAGCTCAATTTGCTGTATGTCGTTCAGGGTGAGACCTGCCTGTTTCAAAGCTTTGGGTATGGCTTTTACCGGGCCTATACCCATGTACAAAGGTTCTACACCTGCAACGGAACATGCCGCTAGTCGGGCAATGGGCGTCAATCCGAGATTTTTCATAAAATTTTCGCTCATCACCAACACAAATGCTGCCGCATCGGAGGTTTGCGAACTGTTGCCTGCCGTCACAATACCGCCCTGGGCGAAGACCGGACGCAGTTTGGACAAACCTTCCAACGAGGTGTCGCGACGAACACCTTCGTCGGTATCCACCACAAACTCGCGTTCACGGCGTTTGTCGTTTTCTACCCAAACCTCTTTTACGGTGAAAGGAACAATTTCAGCTTTAAACCTGCCACCATCGATGGCAGCTGCTGCGAGTTGGTGGCTGCGCAATGAAAAGGCATCGGATGCCTCCCGGGTGATGCCGTATTTTTTGGCAACAGCCTCAGCCGTTAATCCCATGCCCACCAGGTAATCGGGGGTATTGGCGGCAATGTTGTAGTTGGGCGCCAGTTTGTAACCCGTCATCGGAATCTGGCTCATACTTTCGATACCACCTGCGATGTAACACTCACCCATGCCTGCACGGATTTTGGCCACTGCGATGCTGATGGTTTCGAGGCCGGAAGCACAATAACGATTTACGGTCATGCCCGGAACATCCTTTCCAAGGGCACGTACCGCGATCAAACGGCCAATTTGAAGACCTTGCTCCCCTTCCGGGTTGGCGCAACCTACGATAACGTCGTCGACCATGCTTGGGTCGAGTCCTGGTGTGTTTTTGATGAGTTGCTGGATGACCTCAATGGCGAGATCGTCGGGACGGGTTCCTTTGAATACGCCTTTTCCGGCTTTTCCCACAGCGGTTCGTAAACCGCCGGTGATGTATGCTTCTTGTGACATGGTTTGTTTAAATTGAAGGTTAAAAAGGAATTACAGTGGACATCCTGATAAATCCTGTAAATCAATCCTGCAAATCCTAAAATCGTGTGAATCCTGATCCCTGATCAGTTGCGAAGCGGTTTGCCATTTTCAAGCATAAACTGGATCCTTTCAAGCGTTTTTTGTTCACCACACAATGAAAGGAAGGCTTCGCGCTCAATGTCCAGCAGGTATTGTTCCGAAACGGTTTGCCCGCTGGTAAGGTCGCCGCCACACAATACATAGGCTACCTTTTTGGCAATTTTGATGTCGTGTTCGCTGGCATAGTTGCCCAACTGGAGGGTATGTGCAGCAATGTAAAGGGCGCCCAAACCGGTTCGGCCAAGTACATACACATCTTTGCGCTGAATGGGTTGTACGTAACCATCGGCAAGTTCAAGCACTTTGGATTTGGCTTCGGCAATGTTGCGTGCCGTATTGGGCACCACATGGTCCTTTTCGTGTTTCAGGTAACCGAAATTGAATGCTTCATGTGCAGAGGTTGCTACCTGTGCCGTGGCGATGGTTTTGAACCGGTCGATCAGGCGCGGGATTTGTACGTCGCCTTCGCGGCTGATTTCGTCGGACAAACGAACGGCAAACTCCTTGGTGCCGCCACCACCTGGAATGAGGCCTACGCCCACTTCCACGAGTCCGATGTAGCTTTCAGCAGCAGCCATCACAGCATCGGCGTGCATGCTGAACTCACAACCACCCCCAAACACATACCCCTGGGTTGCCATCACCACAGGAACCGAAGAATAACGAAGGCGCATGGATGTGTTTTGAAAAATGGAAATGGCCTGGTTCAGCTCGTCCCATTCCTGTTGGTAAGCCATCATGGCAATCATCATCAGGTTGGCGCCCACGGTGAAATGCTGGGCGTTGTTGCCGATGACGAGGCCTTTCCAGCCCTGTTCCTCGGCAATTTGAATGCTATCGTTGATGCCGCGCAGAATACCTTCGCCGATGGCGTTCATTTTGGAACGGAATTCAAGGCACAAAACACCGTCGCCAATGTCGTGCAACACCACTTCCGAGTTTTCGTAAACCGGTTTTTGCTCACGGTAAGCGTTGAGTACGATGAAATCGGCCCCACCGGGCAGGTTTTGATACGTTTTGGTACGTGGGTCGTAGTACTGACGAACGCCATTTTGTGAACGGTAAAACGTGGTGTGTCCCGATGCAACCATTTCCTTAACCCAGGGGGCTATCGTTTCACCCCTGGCTTCTGCGGCTTCGGTGCATGCCTGAACACCAGCCATGTCCCAATACTCGAACGGACCCGCATCCCAGGCAAAACCAGCGCGCAAGGCATCGTCGATGGCATAAGGCGTGTCGCTGATTTCGGGCACACGGTTGCTCACGTAGGCGAACAACCCCAGGAAAGAACGTTGAAGCAATTCAGCGCCTTTGTCGGTGCTTTTGAACACAGCACGAATGCGCTGGGGCAGTTCATCTATTTGTTTAAGGGTGTCAAGTACGGGCAGTTTTTCTTTTTGAGAAACGCCGTATTCGAGGGTTTCGAGGTTAAGCGCAAGAACGACCGGACGGCCTTTGGCGTCTTTTTCAGCCGTTTTTTGGTAAAAACCTTTTCCCGACTTATTTCCGTAGAACTTGTTGTCTATCAGAAACTTAAGATATTTCGGAACATCAAAGGCGCCAATTTGCTCATCGTTCGGACAGTTTTCACGCATGCCGTTGATGACATGAACGGCGGTATCCATACCTACCAGGTCGGCAAGACGGAAGGTGCCTGTTTTGGGTCTTCCGATGGCCGGACCGGTGAGTGCATCAACCGTATCGATGCCCAATCCAAGTTCGTGGGTGAGTTGGAAAATTTTGGCCATGGCATACACACCAACCCGGTTGGCGATAAAAGCGGGCGTGTCTTTGCACAGGACCGTTTGTTTGCCCAGGATTTTGTCGCCGAAGTGCATGAAAAAATCAACAACCTCTGCGCTTGTATCGGCAGTGGGTATGATTTCAAGCAGGCGCATGTAACGCGCAGGATTGAAAAAGTGTGTTCCACAAAAATGCGCGCGAAAATCCTCGCTGCGACCTTCGGCCATAAGGTGGATGGGAATACCCGAAGTATTGGAAGTTACAAGCGTTCCTTTGCGACGAAGCTTGTCTATTTTTTCAAAAACCTGTTTTTTTACATCAAGTCTTTCCACAACAACTTCCACAATCCAGTCGGCATCGGCAATTTTGGACAAGTCGTCTTCAAAGTTGCCGACGGTGATCCGTGACGCGAAGTTGTTGTCGAAAAAAGGAGCAGGTTTTGCTTTTAGGGCAGTTTGCAAAGCATTGTTGCCAATACGGTTGCGTGCGGCTGGTTTTTTGGCATCGGCTTCGCTGAGGTCGGGGGGCAGGATGTCGAGCATGAGCACTTCGAGACCGCAGCCGGCAAGGTGTGCCGCGATGCCGGTACCCATGAGTCCCGAACCGAGCACGGCAACTTTGTGGATTCGTTTGAGCATGATGTGGATAAGGTTGTTGGTATGGAACACAGTAAAATGCTGTGAGTTGTTCACGGCGCTGCAAAAATGCTAATATTTAGCGAAAATTCGCTTTTTTTT
Source organism: Saprospiraceae bacterium (assembly GCA_020847915.1). GTDB lineage: Bacteria > Bacteroidota > Bacteroidia > Chitinophagales > Saprospiraceae > M3007. The sequence continues at coordinate 24,564 of JADLBE010000190.1, forward strand.
ACAAAAAACTTCGTGGGCTTTGCCTTGATTTGCCCAATGCTCAAAATTGCCTAAATACAGGCAGCAGGTTATGGGTTATTGGTGTCTGATGGTGTGCAAAAAGCAAGTGTCTTTGTTAATTTTAAACCAATTGATTGTTGGTACATTAATTTTCACAGACAATGTCCAAATTTGCTTTCATTTCGCCAATCATCAAATGTATTCGGTTTTATCGATTTACCCTTTTTGTTTATGAAAACAGTTAAACGTTCGCGCTTGTTGCCCATTGTGGGCTTGATGCTATCCATATTGACATGGCTGGCGAACAGTAACAATCCGCCGACAGGAAGAACGGGTGCTCCTTTCGATGGCAATTGCAACAACTGCCATTCGGGTGGTTCATTCAACGGCACGGTTGAGGTTGGCGGTATGCCTGCGACGGTTGAACCCAACACCGTTTACCCACTCACCATAACACTTACACCTACTGCCGGTAGCCCTATCCGCGGTGGATTTCAATTGGTTTCTGTAGATGCCAACAATGCCTTGTGTGGCAATCTGGCGCCAATAAATGCCCAAACAGGAACAGAAATGGCCGGGGGCAGAGAATACATCGAACACCGCGGCGCTAAAACGTTTCCAGGAGGAGGCCCTGCCACGTGGGATTTCAACTGGACTTCGCCTGGAATCGTGCCAGGCAATACGGTGAAATTTTACTTTATCGGCAACTTTTGCAACGGAAACAACAATGATTCGGGCGATATTGCTTTTTCATTTTTGGAAACATACCCCTTTTCCGGTCCGCCTCCACTTGCTGCCAGCATCAACGATATAGACAACGTAAGTTGTTTTGGAGGCAACAACGGCAGTGCAACCGTGACGGTTTCGGGCGGCATCATGCCTTACACTTACCTGTGGAACAACGGACAAACGGGCGCCACGGCGAACAACCTGACTGCGGGAAACTATTCCGTGACGGTTACAGGTGCTCAAAGTAGCGGAACGACCATCGCCACCACCACCATTTCACAGCCATTGCAGTTAAATGCCACAGTGACGACAGATGGTTCCTTATCGTGCGCAAACCCTGAAGTTGAGCTGACGGTGTCCGCCAGTGGGGGAACACCCAATTTCAACTATGTATGGTCGAACGGAGAATCCGGCAATCCACTTGTTGTTTCTTCCGGAGGAACGTATACCGTTACCGTCACCGACAACAACAATTGTACAAAAACAGCTTCGGCAA
>JADLBE010000191.1 GCA_020847915.1 Saprospiraceae bacterium
AATAAATACCTGGCTGAAGATCAGCCGTGTTCATTTTGAAAGCAACTTCACTGCGGTCCAAATGGTACGTGTGCACGGCCTGACCGATGCTGTTGAAAAGCATCACTTCTTTGGCATCGTTCACTTCGTTGCCAAAGGCAAGGATGGAATAACCTGCGGTGGAAGGGTTGCCAATCAGTTCAAACAGTTGGGCATCTTCTACGGGTGCATTGGTTCCCGATACACATTCAACATTTCCGAAGCAGGTTCCGTAGCAGTTTGCTACTTCCGTATCCGCATTTACGGCGGGCAAAAAGCGGTCGTAAAAATTCAGGGAATCACCACATGGCAATCCGGTCAGGTCTTCCTTGCAGGTGAAGTCGGCGCATGGACCGTTGGCAAAAGCATAAAACGAGCTGAACCCGGCTCTGCGTGGAACCACCAATTCGTACACGCCGTCGGCGTCGTCGTCGTTCATTTTGTATTTTCCACCGGGCACATCAAAGTTGCCGCCGCCCGAAAGCCATACGCCTTCCGGATTTGGTGTGACACTGCCCATACCGAGTTTGAAGTTGATTTTTACTTCCTCACCGCAGGCGTAACAGCTGTTGAAACAAAACTGTGGCAGATCGGTATCGGAACTCACGAGCAGCAAACGGTTGGTAAACCCATTCGTCGTTTTGGTGCATTCTTCAGTTCCGAGGAATTGTTCTTCAGCAGCCCAGTTGTCGAGTGTTACTTTGTATTCGTACGAGCCATTGGGCACAGCAATGCTGCCTTCCCAGATGCCGTCAAATTCGGGATCGGCGAGTGGGTCGGCGTCACCCGACCAGTTGTTGAACGTACCACTCACGTAAACCTGGTTGAAGTTGGGCTGGTAGTTGTTCATGTCTACCTTGAAATTCACGGTGCGAACGGGAGGCGTGCCGCCTGATTTTACAACAATGTCGTCGAAGTACGAGATTACATCCGTACCGGTTCCGGCTACGCCGAAATCAAAAAAGACAACAACGGTTGGGTACACGCCGAAGGCGGCTGTAAAAGGAGGTTCGAGCGATGGCAGGCTTGCATCGAAACAAAGCTCTTCCCATTCGCCTACTTTGGTGTTGGAAACCTGCGTGATCCAGTTGGCTGGTCCGCCTGGACCACCTTCCAGTTTAAGGGCGAGGTTGCCGATGTGGTCCATGTGCACTTTTACACAAATTTGTCCACCGTTGGTAAAGTCGATGGGTGTCGTTGGGTTCGGGTTGGAAAAAGCGCCGGCCCAAATCTGGGAAACCGCTGGTTTGAGGTAAGAAACCACCGAGTCGCTGGTGTTGATGGTGCTAGGATTGGGATTGGCGATCACATCCGTCAAAGAGCCGTCGAGCGCGCTGCCGAAGTACTGGAAATTGGTACCGGTAGCGGGTGTCTCGAAATCGAGGATGGGAGTGGTTACCACGCTGCCGGCCGGGGCTGCAACGATGTCGTCGAAATAAGAAACCACATCTGTACCTGTTCCTGTGGTACCGAAGTCAAAAAACAAAACGACACGTGCGTAGGTAAATCCTGCTGCCGAAGCAAACGGGGCTTCGAAGGACGGAAGGCTTGCGTCGAATTCAAGTTCTTCCCATTCGTTCACCTTGGTGTTGGGCACCGTAACAGCCCAGGCAGGACCGCCGTTGGTGGAACCTTCCAGTTTAAGCGATACCGAACCGATGTGGTCCATGTGCACTTTCACCTTCACTTTACCGTTGGCCGAAAGATCGACGGCCGTTGTAGGGTTGGGGTTGGTAAACGCGCCGGCCCATACTTCGGCAACTGCTGGTTTGATGAATTTGGCCACCATGCTGCTGGTATTGATACCGGATGCATTGGGGTTTGCAATAACTTCATTGGAAGTGGGATCAAGCGGACTGCCGAAATACTGAAATAAGGTACTTGTGGCAGGCGTTTCAAAATCGAGAATGGTCGTTTGAGCGTTTGTAAACGCTACGGCAACGAACATCGAAAGAATGGAGAATATAATTTTTTTCATACGTTGAACTTTGTGGGTATTTGAAATAAAATTTCAGACAATGCTGGTTTCGGCAGTAAAGATGGCAGTACTTGCCGCCCATTATGTAATTTTGTACTACATCTCAACTACGACAACCAAAAAAATTTACTACGACATCACTACGGCAACACCACACACGCCGTTCAATAACTTGTTATCTTTACCCCCGAAGCTACATACCCGAACACGTATTTCCTGATGTATTCAAGACTGCCATTTTCCTGTCTTATGACCCTTTTTTGGGTGCTGTTTGGGCAGATAAACCTGTCTGCACAAGGCGTCAATCTTGGTATTCCACCCATGCGGAATTTTCCCAAAAAGGTCTACGGCGCGGGTACGCAAAACTGGGATGCTACCCAGGACAAATACGGGGTAATGTATTGGGCCAACAACGAAGGGTTGTTGCGTTACGACGGCACCTTCTGGACCTGTCTGCCCGTGGCCAACAACACCATCGTCCGAAGCGTCGCCATAGACAAGCAGGGCCGCATCTTCGTTGGAGCTCAAAGTGAATTGGGGTATTTCGCACCTGAGCGCAATGGCAAACTCACGTACCATTCCCTTTCCGGCTTGCTTCCCGAAGCGCAGCGGAATTTTGAAGACGTGTGGGACATCGTTTTCAGCGGCGACGATGTTTTTTTCCGGACCAACAAAGTGGTTTTTCAATACAGCGACGGCAAACTGATTACCCATACACCCGGCGGTGAACTCACCGCTTTGTTTTCCACACTTCAGGGCTTGTTGCTTCAACAAGACCTGAACCAAATCCTGACCTTCAGCAACGGCAAATTCCAGCCATTCGTGCAGGTGCCCGAACTGAAAAGTGCCTTAACGGGCTACCAGCAACGTACACCCGATACCTTGCTGCTCAGTTCGCTGAAAGATGGGCTTTTTGTCCTGAACGGGAAAAACTCCTTCGGCAGGTGGGTCACGGCCCATGATGCCATGCTGCGAAACAACCGGATCTACTGCGCCACCTCCCTGCCCAACGGTCAGTGGGCCCTGGGCACATCACTTGAAGGACTGATTGTGCTCGACGCCAAACGCCGCGTATTCAGGCACCTGACCAAAAAAAGCGGGCTTCAAAACACCAACATCCTGTGTGTGTTCGACGACCAGGCAGGCAACCTTTGGCTCGGGCTCGACAACGGCATCGATTGTGTGGTGATGGATTCGCCCTTTACCAGCATTGTACCGGACGGCGAACTGCAAGGAACCGGATACACCGCTGCCATGTTCCAAAACCAACTTTACCTCGGTGTTTCCAACGGGGTTTATGTTGCGCCATGGCAGAAGTTTTACAACCCTGAGCAAGAACCTTTTTTCCAAAAAGTACCTTCCACCGACGGACAGGTCTGGAGCCTGAATACCATTGGCAACAACCTCCTGCTCGGACACCACGAAGGTGCTTTCCGACTTTCCGGGAACAATGCAGCCCGGCTGAGTTCCGAACCCGGCGCCTGGACCTTTGTGCAACTTACCGGTGACTACATGCTCGGCGGCAACTACAACGGACTTGTTTTGTACAAAAAAACTGGCCAGGGATGGGAATTTAAGCAAAAAATAGAAGGCCTCAACGAATCCTGTCGCATCATGGTGAAGGATGCCGACGGTTCGGTGTGGATTTCCCACCCGTACAGAGGGCTGTACCGCATCGTTTGGTCGGACGAAAACAAAGCCCGGCCAGCAGTCACCTTTTTCAATGCAGCCAACGGACTGCCGTCCGACCTGAACAACTACGTTTTCCAAATTGCCGGCAAAGCAGTGGTCGCCACCGAAAGGGGCGTGTACAGGTTCGATCCTTCGGGTAAAAAGTTTGTACCGGACGAAGATTTCAACCGCATGCTTGGCAACAAATTCCGCGTGCGATACCTGCGTGAAGACAGCAAGGGCAACGTTTGGTACGCGACTTCGCAGGAAGTCGGCATGCTGCGTATCAATGATTTCGGATTAAAAAAGGAGGTTACCAAAAAAGTATTTCCGGAGCTTACGGGCAAACTGGTGGGTGGTTTTGAGTTTATTTACCCCATCGACGAGGGCAATGTCATCATCGGCGCCGAACAAGGCTTCATCCATTACAATGCCGCTTCGACACCTGGGTTGGATACCGTTTTGCACATCATCCTGAGCAACATCAGCGCAGGCGGCGACCGCGATTCGGTGCTGTTCGATGGTGGCTTTCCGGATTTCAGCCCGAAAGACGCACCGGTGCTTCATGCAGGTATGAACAACCTGTATTTTTCCTATTCTGCCACGGATTTCAAAAACCCCGTATACACCCAATACAGGGTTCAGCTTGTTGGGCACGACCGAAACTGGTCCGAGTGGTCGGGCGAAACCAAACGTGTTTACACCAGTCTGACGCCGGGAAAATACACCTTCAACGTTCAGGCCCGGCGCAAAGACGGACTGGAAAGCGGCATAGCATCCTATACTTTCCGCATTCGTCCGCCGTGGTACGCCAGTACTGTTGCCCTCGTCCTGTATGGATTTACGATCCTGGGCTTTTTTGCCTGGCTTCTGTTTCGCCAAAGGCAAAAATTTGAACATGAAAAAACACAGCTCCGGGTTAAACACCAGGAGAAACAAGCGGAACAACAACGGGAAGTGGAACAGTCGAAAGCGGCCCTGACCGACATCCTGAACGAAAAACTGGAAACGGAAATCAAGTTCAAAAACCAGGAACTGGCATCGGCCACCATGCACCTCGTGCAAAAAGGCGAAATCCTGCTCACCGTTCAGGAAGCGCTCGACCGTATTTTGGAAAAATCAACCAATCCGGGAGTTAAAAAAGACATTCAGCAACTGCTCAACCTGCTCAATTCGGACACCAAGCTGGATGAGGACTGGGAACAGTTCGCGTTTCATTTCGACCAGGTGCACGTGGATTTTCTGAAACGGCTTCGGGAACAGTTTCCACAACTCAGTTTGAACGACCACAAACTTTCCGCCTACCTTCGTATGAACCTGAGCACCAAGGAGATAGCCCCTTTAATGAACATTTCGGTACGTGGCGTGGAAGCCAGTCGTTACCGTTTGCGCAAAAAACTGGGTTTGCCGAACGATGCGAATTTGACGGAGTTTATGATGGAGGTTTAAGCGTGTTTGCTTTTAATCCTGTTTAAAAACCTCCGGTACATCGTCCACCGGCATCAATCCATACACGCCTTTCATTTTTGCCGCCATCATGCCAAACGACTCGAGGGTAAACACTGCGTTGTAAGCGACCCAACGGCCTTGTTTGATGGAAAAAGTGCCGCGGCCGTAATACTGCACCCGCATGGACGTAAGCATGTCGCCCTTTTTTTTGTACGATCGCGACGTTGCCACCAGGCGTTCGTACAGATCATACGTGACCACCACCATCGTGTCGCCTTCCGGCGTGGTGTAAATGTCCTCCGCTTTTACGTTGAGATTGCGCACAATGGTATCGGTGGTCATCACGCCACGAATGTCCATACAACTGAAATCAACCTTCCACGTATCACCTTTTTGCACCGGCCGGTCGGGCAATTCAAACGCTGCCGCGAGCAGTGATTTTTGCTGATTTTCAATAAAATAGG
>JADLBE010000192.1 GCA_020847915.1 Saprospiraceae bacterium
TGGATCATCCTCGAGGTTGCCGTCCACTATGACCCATTCGTAACGCCCTTCAATACTGGCTGCGACCTGCAGGATGGAGTTGGGTATACGGGCTTTGTAATTCGAGCTCCGCGGATTGAACAGCAATGTTTTCATGGTGGGGCAGCTGGGTAGTAATCTTTACAGGGCTGCTAAGGTAAGCAAGGAGGTTGTTTTGTAAGTGCTATTTACTTAGTGCAATTCCCAAAAAAGGGCTCAACCTTGTCATCCCACACTTCGCTGGGATGACAAAAACGCCATGAGCCACCCCAAAAACTCAGGATGGCTCATGGTGAACTTCAAACTCCAAACTTTAAACTTTTTTATACCCCAAAACTGCTCCGACGATGCCTCCGACGATGCCGCTAACGATGATGTTTGCTGCGAGGTCGAGGGCAACTCCGGGCAGGGTCCAGGTGGTCATAAAAGCATACATGGAAAGATCCCAGCTCAATGCCAGCAGTCCACCCAGCAACAGTCCGCCCAGTAAGCCACCCTTAAAAGTTGAGATACCTGCCCAGCGGTCGAAAACCACGGCATAAAGCAGTCCGGCGATGAGGTTGCTGGCAGCAAGAGCCCACATGATGGGCATTTCGCGGCTGCAACCTGACACCGGGTTGGAGAGCGATTCCAGGGTATCCATCAACAGGATTCCCCACACGAGCCAACCAATGAAAAAGAAGGCGATACCGCCCGCAAGTGCAGCGAGTAAAATTCTGGTATTCATAACAGGATAGTTTTAGGTGAAAACATTCGGCTAATGTAGGTTATGCCAGAATATATTTTAGCAAAAACATTTATTGTTGTCATTTGAATGGTGTTTGTGAATATTTTTCATAATTTAATTTTGTTTTTAATTTTGAATCAAGGCTAATGAATGCAGTGGGTTTTAAAACATACCGTTTGGGTGTTAAGAGGTATGTGGGGCACTAAGAGATGTTGTGTAATGGGCTGATTGTGAATGGGTTGGTTTGGGGACTAAAAAATTCACCTGCCAAGTCTTAAGACCTTCCAAGTTTAAAGACCTTCCAAGTTTTTAGACTTTCCAGGTTTTAAGACTTGGCAGGTCTATAGTCCTTGTACCCAAGCCGTTCGTTTTGACCAAAATCATATCTTTGAATGACCCACGTCGGGCGTCGAAAATGCATTTGGAATAACTTTATCCGCCTAATGAAACAGCCTGACCATGACCTACACCATCCCGTTTTCCCAAATCAGCTACAAGGACGTTCCATCTGTGGGCGGCAAAAACGCTTCGCTCGGGGAGATGTTCAACACGCTATCCACCAAAGGCATCCACATACCCGATGGTTTCGCCACCACGGCCGAAGCTTTTCAGCTTTTTTTAAAATATAACAACCTCGTTGAACCGCTGAAATTGCTGTTGTCGAAACTCGACACGCAAACTTTTGCCAACCTCACGGAAATCGGCGGCGCAGCCAGACAACTCCTGCAAAAAGCAGTGATGCCCGAAGCTTTAAGCACGGCCATTGCGCAATCGTATGCCGAACTATGCAAACCCTACGGCCGCGATCTGGATGTGGCAGTGCGCAGCAGTGCCACCGCGGAGGATTTGCCCAACGCGAGTTTTGCCGGCCAACACGACACTTTCCTCAACCGCCTCGGCGCCAACGAAGTGGTGGCTGCCGTGCAGTCTTGCTACGTTTCGCTGTTCAACAACCGCGCGATCAAATACCGCCACGACAATGGTTTCGACCATTTCGCCGTATCGCTTTCGGCCGGTGTACAAATGATGGTGCGCTCCGATTTGTCCAGCTCGGGCGTCATTTTTACCCTCGAACCCGAGTCGGGTTTCCGCAATGCCGTGGTGATTACAGGATGTTGGGGACTCGGCGAAAACATCGTGCAGGGCAACGTGAACCCCGACGAGTTTGTCGTTTTTAAACCCACGCTCCGTCTCGGCAAAAAAGCCATTTTGGCCAAAAAATGCGGCGCCAAAGAAAAAACCATGGTGTACGACAAGGTCCACTCGGGCATTGTAAACACCGAAACGCCGGAGGAAAAACGCAGGCAACTGGTGCTCACCGACGATGAAGTGGAACAACTCGCCCGCTGGTCTGTCGCCATCGAGGACCACTACCAATGCCCCATGGACATCGAGTGGGCCAAAGATGGTAACACCGGCGGTATGTTCATCGTACAGGCGCGACCCGAAACTGTACACTCCCAAAAAGACCCCTACATTTTACAGGAATTTTTGTTGAAAGGCGAAGGCACAGTACTGACCGAAGGCAGCGCCGTGGGCTCCAAAATCGCTGCCGGCATCGCGCGTATTTTGAAATCACCAGCTGACTCGGCCCGGCTGCAGGCCGGTGAGGTTTTGGTGACCGACAGCACCAATCCCGACTGGGACCCCATCCTCAAAAAAGCCGCCGCCATCATCACCAACAAAGGCGGCCGCACCAGTCACGCCGCCATCGTGGCCCGCGAGTTGGGCACCGCCGCCGTGGTTGGCTCCCTTGATGCCACTTCAAAAATAAAGGACGGACAATGGGTGACGGTTTCCTGCGCCCAGGGCAAAACAGGTTTGGTGTACGACGGCAAACTGGAATGGGAAGAAAAAGAAGTCAATTTCCGGGACGTACAAATGCCCAAAACGGCGCCCATGCTCATCCTGGGCGACCCCGACAAAGCTTTCCGCTACTCCTTTTACCCCAACCGGGGCATCGGCCTTATGCGCCTCGAATTCATCATCAACAACAGCATCAGGATACACCCCATGGCCCTGGTGAAATACGATGAGCTGCCGAACGATGCGGTAAAAAAAGAGATTGAAACGATTACGACCGGTTATGCCGACAAGGAACAATTCTTCATCGATAAACTTGCGCAGGCCGTGGCCACCATCGCCGCTGCTTTTTACGGCAAAGACGTGATCGTGCGTATGAGTGATTTCAAATCAAACGAATATGCCAACCTCCTGGGCGGCAAAGCTTTTGAACCCGACGAGGAAAATCCCATGCTCGGCTTCCGCGGCGCTTCGAGGTATTACCACGAACGTTATCGGGAAGGATTCAGGCTCGAATGCGAAGCCATGAAAAAAGTGCGTGGTGAAATGGGGCTCACGAACGTGAAACTGATGATTCCGTTTTGCCGCACGGTAGATGAAGGCAAAAAAGTGGTGGATTTGATGGCGCAGTACGGACTAAAACGCGGCGAAAACGGACTGGAGATTTATGTCATGGCGGAAATACCCAGCAACGTACTGCTCGCCAAACAATTCGCCGAAGTGTTCGACGGGTTCTCCATCGGGTCCAACGACCTCACACAACTAACGCTTGGGCTCGACAGGGATTCGGCCATCGTGAGCGAATTGTTTGATGAAAACAATCCGGCTGTGAAGGAAATGATTTCCCGCGTCATCCACGATGCCCATGCCTCGGGATCAAAAATTGGTTTATGCGGACAAGCACCCAGCGATTTTCCGGAATTCGCGGCGTTTTTGGTGGAAAATGGGATCGATAGCATTTCGTTCAACCCCGATGCCTTGCTGAAGGGTATGGAGAACATGGTGAAGGCGGAGGCGGGCTAA
>JADLBE010000193.1 GCA_020847915.1 Saprospiraceae bacterium
ATCTTTCAAACCCGAAGCGCAAAACACCGGAAAAAACTGGTGGTGCGCCAGGCCGATGCTGAGGCCTTTGGTGAGTTCTGTTTCGTCGAGCGTACCGCTTTCGAAGTATTTTTCCATCAAACCCTCGTCGTTTTCCGCAGCTGCTTCCACGAGTGCGTTGTGCATCTCGTTGGCGCGTGCCTGGTGTTCGGCGGGGATGGGTTTTTTCTCAGGTTTGCCACCTTCGGCAGGGAAAACGTACATCACCATGCGCAGGGCATCCACGATGCTGTTGAATCCTGTGCCCTGATTCACCGGGAACTGCACCGGCAACACCCGGCTTCCGAAGCGGCTTTTGGCCTGATCAAGGGTATTTTCAAAATCGGATTTTTCGTGGTCGAGCTGGTTGATGACGAACAGGGAAGGTGTGTTGTAATTGTCGACATATTCCCAGATCAGTTCGGTGCCTACCTCAACTCCCGAACGCGCATTAAGCATCACAATCGCCGTATCGGCCACCTTGAGGGCGGTTACCACCTCTCCGACAAAGTCGTCGAGGCCGGGCGTGTCGAGGATGTTGATTTTGGTGTCTTTCCAGGAGCAATGAAGCAAAGAAGCGAACAAGGAGTGTCCGCGTTGCTGCTCCAGCGGTGCATAGTCGCTCTGGGTGTTGCTGTCGGCCACCGAACCGCGACGGTTGATGGCTTTGGCTTCGTAGAGCATGGCTTCGGCAAGCGTGGTTTTACCGGAGCCGGAGTGGCCGACGAGGACCACGTTCCTGAGCATATTGGTGGCGTAGGCTGCCATGGGCAAAGAACTTGATAGGGTGAACGGATGGCCGGAAAGAAGTTTAAAGTTTAAAGTTTGAAGTTTAAGGGGGGCGTTCGGCTTGGTTTGGGAAGTAACCCATCGGTCAATTTATTTCAATGCCAAGCCGAACGGCCCCTTTAAACTTCAAACTTCAAACTTTAAACTCCCTTCCGGCGGGAGTGTAAACGGCATAATGTCATAACGGCATTATTTTGTTTGGTAAAAAATGATGTTTCAGGCGGTTAATGTAGGATTATTTGAAAAATGTAAAACATTTATGCGAATAAAAAATTTGTGTTTTGTGTGTTAAGATTTTGAAAGGTGAACGCTTGGAGCAAAAGCATCAGGCACCCATGCCTCTATCCGCGTCATTTTCAAAAGCTTTGAAATCGATGCGAAGCAACGGCGGCCAAAAGGACCGAACGATGACTTACATCAGCATGTGTACTGACGGATGGCGGGAAAAAAATTTTTGAAAAAAAAGAAAACACTGGCAGCGTTTCAGGAAGCGCACCCGTTTCTCTAAGGTTGTTTGAAAAAAAATCCTTCAAACGTCACCTTTCGCCCCGGTAATCGAGTCTAACCAATCAAAAACAAGAACCGCGATGACAGCCACTTTCACTTACACACTTGTTCTGGCAGTAATTTATGTAGCACGCAAAGTGCTGACCATCAAAACCCAAAACGCCTAAACATTAAAGGTGTTTAAGCGCTTCGCGCCTCGTTAATGGCGCTAGTTTTTCCCCTTTTACAAAATTCCGCACGGCATCCGGATCGGTCCGTGCATATTGGCGCAAAGCCCATCCTGCGCCTTTTTGCAAAAAGAATTCCTTCGAACCCGCCACCCGGCGGATGGTACCGAACAGCAACGCCTGGTCGGTTTTTTCCTTGTACGACAACTGAAAAATCAAACATACCCGCTGCAGCCACAGCTCGCCAAAGTCCATCCAACGTTGGGTAACGGGTGCGATCAGTTCGGGGAAACGTTTGAAATGTAAACCCACCAGTTTGGCGATCCAGTCCACAGTATCCCACCACGAGTTGGTCAGGATGAGTTCTTCCAAAACATTTATAAAATCGACCGACTGGTTTTTCAACGCTTTTTCAACCGTTTGCAAAGCGTAATAATGCAATTCCCGGTGCTCGTCGGCAAAACAAAGCTGCGCCAGTTCGTGCAGTTCTTCACCGGTTGGAATGCCCAGTTCCTTGTGCAATTGTTTGGCCAAAGCCGTCCACGCCGGCATTTTTAAACCAAAAAACTCGTATTGGTTGCGCATGTAGGCCATCTGGCCCTGGGCTACGGTGGGGTCGCCATGCTCGCGAAAGCGTTCGCGAACGGTTTGGAAGTGTGATAGAGCAGACATGCTGGAATAAAATCCGTTTAAATCTGTGTTCGAAGATCTGTGGCATCTGTGTACCATTAGACATCGCAATGGTACACAGATGTCACAGATCTTCGAACACAGATTTAAACGGATTTATTCCAGCATGGCATTAATGCCCATTTTTACCGGCATGGTTACCACTGCCCAAACCAAATCAAGTCCCAGACCAATGATGGGCAGCAAAAGGTACGTCCACCATGGATAAGTAAACCGTGTGGTTATCCCCTCGGTCAGGGCACGGAAAGCGACCAAAACTTTTTCACGGTAGTAAAAAAGTATAATCATATCAGAAATGATCATACAAGCCAGCCGCACCGGAAGCGCGGCGCCGAATTGTTCCATGGTAAAAGCCACGTCTACCAGCAGGATTTGACCAAGCACCGGCAACAAAACCAGGGCGCCGAGCAAGACCGTTCGGTTGAAAACCAGCAAAACGGCGCCCAGGATTTGTGAGAGCCCAACCACCACGTCGAATGATTTGCTTTGACTGAATAGGTACCATGCGAGGTGAAAGGTGTCGTTTTCACGCAACGGTTTGTCGAGCATGGCCGGGTCGAACAGTCCAAACTGTCCACCCGTCATTTTGCTGTAACCGTAACTGAACATAAAAAACGCCAGGTACCAGCGAAGTGCCAGAACGGTGAAATCGAGCATTTGTGAACGGGAATAGGCAGGCATGGGTTGGAGTTTAAAAGTAAACTGCAAATCATGCCTTTGTGGTGTGTTGAATTTTAAACCTTTAAAAATCCGTTTTCACCTCAGTACAACCTGCCGCTCCCGGACAGGCTTCCCCTCCGCATCGTACAACACCACGACATGCGCGCCCGGAGCAAACCCTTCGATTGGAATTTGAAACAATCCTGACACGGCGGCTTGCCAAAACACCCTTCGGCCCTGTGCATCGTACATTCCCAGGGTCCCGCTCAAACCTTCCAATTCCAGCCACAAGGTTTCATGCGCCGGATTTGGAAATACCCGAAAAGTACCGGATGTACCGGCTTCACCCGTACCGATGGTAAACGACACCTCATAAGTCCACACGGCCGTACAGCCGCGATCATCGGTGATGGTAACGGTGTAGATCCCGGGCGGCACGTTTGCGAGCACTGCGTCAGTACTGCCGTCGGACCAAAGGTAGCCGTACGGACCGGTTCCGCCCTGCACCGACGTGACGGTTACGCTGCCGTCGGGCTCGGTCGGACCGGTGGCATCTTGGACCGCAGTGGCGAACTGCAGGCTGTCGGGCGCGGTGAGGTAATAGGTGTAGGTGGTAGAGCAACCGTTGGCATCGGTGGCGGTGACGGTCCATACGCCTGGGCCGACCGGGCCGAAGATGGAGTCGGTAACACCGCCGGTCCACTGGAATGTAAACGGCTCCGGGCCACTGAAGGGCGCCACGGCGAGGGAGGCGTCGGCTTGACCGTAGCAGGAGATGGGCATGCTGTCGGCCCGGATTTCGGGCGCCGGGAGGGCGGGAACAGTCACGGTGTCCAGAAACATGCGCCCGGCGGCATCGGTCACGGTGAAAGTGTAAGTTCCCGGCGCAAGGCCCGTGGCTGTGGTTCCACCTCCGTTGCCCGGTTGCCATAAAAAAGTAAAGGGTGCGCAGCCGCCTTCGGTTTCGAAGGTCACCGAGCCGTTGGCCGCGTCGGTGCAGGCGCCGGAGGCAATGGGTTCGGTTGTGGCGGCGAAGTTGGGAATTTCGTAAGCGCCGATGTCCACGGTACCGCCGAGAATACGTGGCCGCCCGTCGAGGTCGGTGAGCAGGTAAGGCGGGACGGCAGCATTGGTACCGGCGTCGCGCAGGGGTGAGCAAGGCTGGAGGTGATAGTCGTTGGAGTCGGGGTTGACGAAGAGAGGATCGATGCCGAAAAGGTTACCGGGGCCGCAGGAAATTTGGGGGGAAGATGGGCATTCTAACAATTGAACAATTGCATTGTTTTTCATCTCCACAAAAAGATCGTTTTGATTAATATTGAAATAATCTATCATAGAGTCTGTGGATAAAAAAACAGAATTCAAAAGTGTACATTTTGATGAATTAGACCCTATTGCAGTACCCTGACTATTTAATGTGAAAAAACTTTTTGAATAAATTGTATTATTAAAAATATGTATTGTATCATAATTAATTGTTAAAAAAGCTCCTCCCGGCTGGACTACCAAGTTGTTATAAAACAATCTGTTATCCAAATGACCAAAACTAAACACAACTTCGCAAATATTTTGAATCAATGCATTCTTTGTAATGACTGAATATCCAGGAGATAGACTCCCTGCGCCTAAAACACTAGTGGAAGTATTACCATAGAAAATATTATTTTCAATTAATTGATCTCCACCTGAAGCTGTAGTATATATCAATTTCCCCACAATTGAATTGTAATAAAATCTACTATTTTGCAAAAGCGAAAGGGTTGCGGAGTCGGCAACATCATCAATCGCAATTAAAGAAGCCGCTGATGTTGTACTAATTGGTATACGTTCATTAAATTGAAACGTACAACTGTCGATAAAAAATAAACGCAATGAATTAAATGTAGTAGTTTGCAAAGATAAGGCAGGTCCTCTGGATGCGATATTCCTGTCCCAAATGGAATTTACAATTCTAATCATGGATCCAGATTGTCGATTTATTCTAACATAAAGACCTCCTCCATCTGCGTTTACAGCGATATTGTTAACAAATAAACAATTGCTAAAATCTAATGTATCTATTCTATTTCTATCTGAAAAATATACACCTCCCCCTCTTTGAAAAGCTTCGTTATTTTCAAACACACAATTTCCAAAATCGGGAATCCGTTCCGCCCAACTGCTTCCATTGCGGTAGATGCCTCCGCCATCGATGCGTGCACGATTGTATCGAAACGTACAGTGGAGAAATCGTGGCGCCACCGAGCCCACACCTGTACCGTTCACATATACTGCACCACCGTATAAAAACGCATAGTTGTATTCAAAAACACAGTTTTGCACATCCAGGTAGGCCCAACCGTCCTGCCCCATAATGTACAGGGCGCCGCCACATTTTTTTGGGCTGCTAGCCGGCGGACTGCTTTCGTTGTTGTTTGCAATACCGTGTCTGAAATAGAAGCCATCTACCACCGTCCCACTGTCCGGGTTTTCGCTGTACATGATGGTATAAGCATTGTCGGTGCTATCGTCCGGGTTGCCGATGTTGCCGCTCAACACCGTGGGGTGCATCTGCCAGTTGCGTTGCTGAATGTTGGCTTCCGTTCCAACAAAACCGCCAAAAAGCCGTATACCAGAGGGCAGGACAAACGACGAGTCGCGGTTATATCCCGTCGTCGGTTTGTACACGCCTTCGGCCACCCAAACGCTGTCGCCAGATTGGGCATTCTCCAAAGCCGTATGCATGTTAGTATAGGCATCCTGCCAGGAGGACCCGTTGTTGGAGCCTGATGCGTTTTGAGACACAAACCAACGGGTTTGGGCCTTCAAACCATTGACCAACAAACCTGCAATAAATAGTATGATAAGGAACTTTTTCATGGAATAGAAATGTCAATTGCGCGGGGACCCTGCGCGCAACCAATCAACAACCGGATCCCCGCGCAATGAAAGTTAAAGGATTAAGGTTTCACCACTTTGCCCTCTGCAACTCGATTTGAACCGATCAGCAGCAGCCAGGAATACATGCCGGATGGCCATTGGCCGGTTTCCGGCAAAAGGATTTCCTGTGACCCTCTAACCAAAGGAAATTCACGGTAACCTACACGTTTGCCAAAGGCATCAAACATCATTAGTCGAGCAGCGCTTTGTTCTTTTGAATGGATCACAATCCGCCCGGAACCCGTGAGCGGATTGGGAACGAATTCGGCACGCACTATGTCGGATACAAGGGTCAGCTGGTTGCGTGCTTTCGTTGGGAAAGGATTGCCGACTGGTCGAAAAACCTCATTGTTTGAGCTTATTGCCTCGCCTTCCAGAACCGCATCATCAAATTGCAATACCTGATTTTCAGGAGTAAGAACGACTTTAACCCGGAAGGTAAAATGACACAGCACCTGCCCCGGCTGTAAAAAATGGCTTTCCATGTCGGGCGACAACCATACGAGGCGGATTTCACCGTCATCAACACGGGTTAAACCGAAACAATCCGGCGTAACGCCTTCCACATCGCCCACAGAAGCACCGATAAATTCCAGCAATTGCGGGTTGTATCGAATCCCCCCCTGAAAAGCCGTCAACGGATCGTTTCCATCGTATACAAACGCATAGGTAATGGTTTTGTTTTTTTCCAATCCGTTGGATTCAAATGTAAAACCTGTCGGTTTGTATTGTGTTTTCGCTGCCGGCCGGCAAGTGTTGTTGGCAATGTGGCTTAGGTTGACATCCCCTGTTTTTACTGCTACAAAATTTGCCTGGTTATTGCTGTTTGCCTGAATATCCAATTCAAGTATTGACTCAGGAAATTGAGGCGTAAAAGGATTATCAGGATTTGGAAAAACATATACAGCAGGCACAAACCTCCAGGATGGATAATGACCTGATGGCCACGTATTATCATCATATATCCCCAAAATTAATTTTCTAAACTCTGCAATATCAAGAGTGGTAACCCCAATTTGGCCGCCACTTAAATCAAATGCATTTCCGGCAATGATTTTGTAAGGACTGTCAAACAGTTCAATCCCTAAAATATGCTTATTAATCAACACCAAATCATACGTCGAGACGCCATTGATGACGCCATCTTTTTTAAATGGTATTACGTCGTATTCATCGTAACCACAGATGCAGGTTGAGAACCCATAACAATTGGTAACTGGGTACATCGTGCACATTTGGCTGGCGTTGCTGCGTTTAACTTCAACGGTTACGCCTTCAACCGCTTCGGGAATGGATTTGTAATTTTTAATTTCACCCGTCAACAGTGGAACACAGAGCGGAAATCCCGTTACCTGCATACTGCTCAAAGGGTCTTCGGGGTCTGGAGTTGCCAATCGGCAAACATCATTGAATATTGGATCATCGTTCATGTCGTATGTAATCAGACCGAATTCAGCTTTACGAAGCACAACATCACCAATACAATTGGATGGTACATCAAACAACAATACCAAATCCTGGCCTTTGTTTATCTTCAGATATCCATTAGGTGCTCCCTGTTTGAAACACATTACAAACGATTGAGTCCCGGTACCAAAATAACAGTTTGCACAAAATGCAGGGTTGTTGGATGACGGACAGTCAAAAGCACCATTTGGGTCAATGCTCTGCAAAACAATGTCGGAGCCGGCTTCAAAGTCCAATTGAAAATTGAAAGTGTGCAACTCGATGAATTGTGCTTGCGATGTCCAGTCAAACCTTACAAAAACCTGTAGTTTGCAATCGGCAATTTGGCCGTTGGTAGGCACAACACCTTGAACTGTAACCTGGAAACCTTCATTGCAAACAAGATTTCCACCAAAATCAACACATTCTGAATTGGTTTCATCAAAAACCACCCTTCCACAATGTTCAGCGGTTTCGGCCAAGCCTGTCACACCTGAAAAACATACCTCACCTCCTTCAGACATGTAAACCGGGGCATTAACTTTTATCTTGAAAAGGTCATTGCCTAAAGGCAAATCACTCAATTCGATATCTCGAAATCTTACGTGAAAAAGGTAATCGTTGATTGTAGGATCGATGGCATTCGGCACAGCGATCGGTTCATCAAATCCAGTTTCAATTGTAAAATCGCCTGCTACAAAAACAGGCGGCGTCATCAATTGATCAACCGTTAACCGAACAACAAAATCTAAAAACGTCAATGTTCCGGTAGTTAGTCCACTGCTTAATGTTATGGGGATCAAAGCATCGTTCGGCATACCGGTAAGATCGGGCGCCTCAATAGACACCGTAACATCAGGATGCGGATCAATAGGTATCGGTAAAGAAACATTTGTCGCAGGGGAGCAATACAGAATTGTTGTGGAAAAAAGGTTATTGGGATCCTCGTCACCGGTTTTTACATCGGCACATTCCAAAATACCATCCTGGTCATAATCCGCAGATCCTGTTTCAGGTCTGGTATAAATTAAATCCGCACATTCAACCGATATCGCTTCACCCGGCATGGCATCAACAACAATAGAAAACAGATGCGCCGCCGAATTGCCAAGCAAGGGACACAACTGATTGCCCGGATAAAACATAATGGATGGATGCGATGTGGTACCTGCATTTGTCCAAACTGCCTGTCCGGCCTCCTCATCAATGTGCAACAACAATTCGGAAGCAAATCCTGTGGCACTGCAAACTTCAGACCTGGCAGTATTGATGCGCGAAAAAGAAGGAGATTGGTCGCTGACAACGTTTATCGTCACCGAAAGGTCTTGATAACACAGAGGTTGACCTGTCGACGGCATTTGATTTTGTGTGTACAAAAACACATCAAAGACCAATTGACGGCAGGAAGCGTCGCCCAAATCGCAGTTGTTGCAATTCGATCGAATTACCACACCCAACTCATTGCAAACCGGAGTAAATTCTCCTGTGTTGCAGGTTTCGGTTTGAGAAAAGCCCCAACTGGTTGAAAACAAAAAAGCAACCAGGAGCATACTACGAAGCATGTTTGCCCCCCCCCCTGAATCCTTGAAATAAAATTTTGCGATGCATGTAAAATCGGTTTTTATGTGAGATGATAAAATACAATACATTGCCCTTGCGCAAACGGTGCACAATGGTGTTTGGGGATTAAAATACCTTTCTCGCTGGTGGAACTCAGGCGAAGCTAATGCATAATTTTAAATTGTATCAAATTCGTCAAAGAATTAATGGTAATAAATCATTTCAGCCTGAGTTTTGTAAAAAATCCGTTTTTTTTCCGTGTTGCTTGCATCCATGTCATCCGTGTGCCATTACGTAGCGCAATGGCACACGGATGACACGGATGCAAGCAACACGGAAAAAAACGGATTTTTCAACGCACCACAAGCTTTTCAACCCAACTGCCGCCCGTAGTTTGGAACTGCATGTTGTACAGTCCCGAGGGTAGTCCGGAAATGGAAAGGGTCATATTTCCTGACGGCACATGGTGGTACGAACGCACAAGGCGGCCTGTCGGGTCGAAAAGGTGGATTTGTTGAACAGCCACGTCGCCGTATTGTACGGTAACGGCATCGGTGGCCGGGTTGGGGCTAAGCGTGATTCGGCCTTTAAGGGAGGGTTCAAAGGCGGAGGTCAGAGGTGAGCAAACCCCGTCGAAAGCACTGTCGAACAAGCCCTGCACGAGGGTTATTTCATCAAACGTGCTGCCAAGACCGCAGGGCAGGTCGGAATCGGGGTGGTAGGTCCAGGCCGTATTGTACTCAAAAATGCCGCCCGGTAAAAAGGGGCCGGGATTGTGGATGGCCAGGGTGCGTATGTCGCCGATGGGCATGTTGGCGAGGCACATCGTCCAGCCGGCAGTAGCAGCGGGATCGTCGGGGAAGGCATGGTTTACGGGTGGCAGGTTGTTGAGGTTGTAACCGGTGCCGCCGTAAGTAAGCGGACTGCCGTCGCGCCAGTACGCGTTGAGGTAATTGAAATGTTCCAGAGTGGTGGTGGGGGTGGTGGTCGCCGCCGGACTTGATCCCACACTTCCGTTGAAATACATGAACTTATCCAGGCTTTTGTTGAGCATGGTGATGCTTTGAACAGGAACTGTACCCTGGAAAACAGGGGTACCCTGGCACGAGGATCCCGGACTGCCGTCAACAACGTCCTGATTGTAGGTAAATACGGTGTTTAATGCCGGATTGCAGCCCTGGTAATCATCAAGGTAACAACCCAGGTCGAAATCGGTAAACAAGGCAACAGCTGTTGAATCGAGTGCTTCCGATCCGAAATAAATGGTTTTGTGGCTGGTAAATACGGTGTTGTTGAGCACAGGTTGGTCGTTGCAATTAAAAACCCAGGCAATAAGTTGTGTTTCCATGCGCAAAGGGTCGGCGCCGGCAGGCGTGCCCGGATTGCCAAAACCCACGTCGTTAAAAACCGTCCAGGCCATTTGAGCCGGCACGAACGGTGGTTTGCCCTGCAGGTATACCGCCGGATAATCGCCATCGAGCGGGTTGTAAACAGCATCACCGTTTTCATCGTAAAAAGGCGCCAGTCCCTGGGCATTAAACGGCAGATCAAAACCATTGATGCCTGTAAAAAAAGGGTTGCCCCTGGCAGGCCAGCCGGCGATGGACGGAAACTGTGCCACCAGTTCTGCTGCCGAAAGTCCGGGCAATTGGGCAAGCATGGCGGCGATGTCGGCTCCGTTTACAAGAAAAACCTTGTCCCAGTTGGCGCAATCGTCCTCGTTGGTTGTACCGTCGGGGTTGAATGGCCCGGGCCAGAGACCGCTGCCGTAAGTACCTGCGTTGAGTTTGATGTTGCCGCCCGGATCTACGCCGCCCATCCACATCGAAGCCGTATAGATGGTGGTAGGCGAAACGACGCCGGTGGTTGGGTCAACATGTAAAAAATGTCCGTCGGTACCGTCGTTGAACAAATTGCCGCCCGCCCGGATGTACGCCCGGATGTTGTTGGCATTAAGTTCCGCTATGGCTGTTGGAGCAGCACAGGGAGTTTGCGCATGCAACCAATGGGTGGAAAGGATGGCAAAAGCCATTAAAGTTGTGTAAAGTGTTTGTCGGGTCATACTTTTTGATTTGGTCATTGAATTATACAGATTGTTGCAAACAGATGCTAAAAAAGTTTCATCAGTTGCCTGCAATGGGTTCAAAAAAAAGCTTTAATAAACGATTGGGCAGGCCCAACGAGCAGATGCGTCATTCTACGGTGCCAGTGCGCCTTCTGAGTGCGTGAATAAGCTGAAAGCTGAAAGTAGAAAGTGCCTGAGCGTAAATTACGATTGAACTGTTTTGCTCCTATTTGCCCGAAGGGCAGGTTTATTTGGTCGCAAAAAGATTTAAGCCTATTTTCGTGCACCAAATCAACACCACGTAGCATGTTCGAACGCCAGTCTCGCGAAGCTTTTCCCCTGCGCAACATCCTCATCCTCGCCCTCGTCGTCCTGGGCTTTTTTGCGTTTATCTATTCCCTGCAAAAGAACAAACAGACACCTGCACAAGGCGGACTCAAACCTTCCGAGCAGTTTTACGCCATGCGCGATTATCCAGACTTCCGCCCCGACGTAAACATGTACACCCTTGCCATGCACCAGGCACATGATGCCGTGCAGCAACGCGGTCCGCAAAACGGCATTTCCGCACCCTGGCAACTTGAGGGTCCGGCCAACATCGGCGCACGGGTAAACTGCATCGCCGTACACCCCGTCAACCAAAACATCATTTACCTCGGTTATTCGGGCGGCGGCATCTGGAAAACCACCGACGGCGGCAATTTCTGGTTTCCTATTTTCGACGACCAAACTTTCCTCGCCATCTCCGACATCGCCATCGACCCGCAAAATCCCAATGTGATTTATGCAGGCACCGGCGATCTCAACATCAGCGGCTACCCGTTCATCGGCGATGGTGTTTGGAAAAGTACCGACGCCGGCGCTACCTGGGAACACCTCGGACTCGAAACCCAAAGCATCATTTCCCGCATCATCATTCACCCCACCGATCCCAATACAATTTTCGCTTCATCTACAGGCATTCCTTTTGAAGCCAACAACGACCGCGGCTTGTACCGCAGCACCAACGGCGGACAAAGCTGGGAACAGGTCCTTTTTGTATCCGACCAGGCAGGCATCATCGATATGGAAATGGACCCGCAAAATCCGGACGTGCTTTACGCCGCTTCGTGGGACCGCATCCGCAACAACCAGCAAAGCATCGTGAGCGGTCCCAACGGCCGCATCTGGAAAAGTACCGACGGCGGCGACAACTGGACCATGCTCACCGGCGGTCTGCCCGAAGTGGACATGTGCCGCCCGGGCATCAGCATTGATAAAACCAACGGACAACACCTTGTAGCTTCCTACGCAGGCACCAACCTGTCGTTCGAAAACGTGTACGAAACTTTCGACGGTGGCGCCAACTGGGAAATCATGGACCAGCTCGACCTGGAAACCGGTTTCCAGTCTTCTTTTGCATGGTATTTTGGTAAAATATACATCAATCCATACCAGCCCGATGACATTTGGATGCTTGGAGTAACTTCCTGGCGCCGTCCGGGAACCGGGTCGCCCTGGATCGAAGGCGCCGGATTTAACCAGGATGTACACGCCGACCACCACGCCCTCGCTTTCCTCGGGCCTGGCGAAGCCCTCCTCGGCACCGACGGCGGACTTTACAAAACGACCGACAACGGCATCACCTGGATCAAACACGAAAACATTCCCTGCACGCAGTTTTACCGTGTATCCTGGGATCCGCACAGTGATGTGCCTGCTTATTACGGCGGCGCACAGGACAATGGCAGCCTTTTCGGCAACGCCTCCACCATGGAAGAATGGTTCAGGTTTTACGGCGGCGACGGATTTCAGGTGCGTTTCCACCCCGAGGTGCCGGGACTTGTATACGCAGAATACCAAAACGGCGGCATCGGGTACATCAACAACGGCGATTACCAGTCGGGCACCGACGGCCTCGACGACGAGGACCGCCGCCACTGGGACATGCAGTACCTCATCAGCAGCCACAACCCGGAAATCATGTACACGGGCACCTATCGGCCGTACATGTCTACCGCAGGGCACCCGCCTTTTTGGGAGCCCGTAGGCCCCGACTTCACCGACGGCATCGTATTTGGTTCTAATTTCCACACCATCAGTACTTTGGATGAAAGTCCGGTGGACCCCGAGCGGCTCTACTACGGCACCAACGACGGCAACGTGTGGCGCGGCAATCCGTTCACGCAGGAATGGACCAACGTGAGCGACGGACTGCCCAACCGCTACGTGTCGAATGTAAAAGCGTCGCCCACGCTTGCCAACCGTGTGTTCGTGACCCAAACCGGTTACAAAAGCAACGATTTTAGTCCGCACATCCACCGTTCCGACGACGGCGGCGACACCTGGATACCTGTGAGCGGCGACCTGCCGCCCTTGGCCGTCAACGACATCGTGGTACTGCCCGGCCACGCCGATACGGTGCTTTTTGCAGCTACCGACGGCGGCATATTCATCACTTCCAACGGCGGCATCAATTGGGAACCGCTGGGAACCGGACTTCCCCACGTACCGGTGTACGACATCGATGTGAACAACAACGAACATACCCTCATTGCGGGCACCCATGCGCGCAGCATCTACACCTACCCACTTGATTCTTTGCAGCTCGGCAACGACGTATCGACGTACAATCCCGGCAGGCCACAGGCCGAATTTGCCGTACAACCTACCCTGGCCCGCGACCACATCACACTTTTGGTGGATCAACCGGGAAGCAGTGCTAAAACCGAAGTTTTGATTTTTGATTTGTCGGGAAAACTGCTGGAAACGCACAACTTCACCGGGGCAGGATCCAAAGAAATGTCG
>JADLBE010000194.1 GCA_020847915.1 Saprospiraceae bacterium
ACGCTGTTTGCTGCGGCTGTAAAAAACATTGTTTTTGTGAAATGGTCCATTTTTACAATTTGTGCATGTTTCTGTTTGGATGGGGCGTCCATCAATTTTTAAACAGCCACTTCAACACCAAAAGTTCCTTTGGACCTGCCCCAATCTCAATCCTTCACCACCATCTTCCCAACATACCCTTCCGTACCTATCCACCAAATGCCCGGCGCAAGATCCTTAACATCCAAACGTAACGAACCATTGCCGTTTTGTGATTTGAGGGCTATTTTTCGACCCAAAACATCGGATGCGTACCAGTCATTGTTATTCAGCTCGGCGCCTTCAACAGTGACAAAATCGTGGGCCGGATTGGGCCAAAGGCTGAACGCCTTTTGGGTATTTTGAATGTTTTGGATGGAACTCACCAAACCTTCGCTGTAATACAAGCCGCCATCTTCCGTGCCCGCCAGTACATAACCATCCTGGTTGACTGCAAGCGAACGAATCCTGATGTCCAGGAGCCCGTCGTTGCTTGTCTGCCAGCTTTGTCCACCGTTGGTGGTGAAATAAATGCCCGTTTGTGTTCCTGCAACCCACCGCAACGAATCTACGGCCATAAGCGCATTCAGGTTCAATATGCCTGTTGGATGCAAGACTGTGGTCCATTGATCCGAGAGGGTGCTGGTTTTATAAAGCTCGTCGTTGCTAAAGGCCAGTAAGGTATTGTTGTCCAGACTTGCTACACTGCCGAACAGCAAATCCTCCGGCAGACCATTGTCATAGGGTTGCCAGTTTGGCGGGCCACCAACGGAGATGTTGGTGCGGTAAAAATTGCCAAAGGGAACATCGCAATACAGGTAACCCGGTTGTCCTATCCGTTTGGCATAGGCCAGGGTATTCCCGGGCATCTGGGCCGGAAGGCCCTGAGTGTACGACACCCACGACACACCCTTGTCGGGAGACATCGCTATTTCGAAACCCGTGGTTACAAACAGTTTGTTCAGATTGGTGGAAATCATGTTGTTGCCTATCTGGGTAGGTAGACTGCCTCCGCCTTGCGACCAGGATTGGCCCAAATCGGATGAAAAATAAAAACCCTCAAATACATTCATGGCAACAACCTCATTGCCGTACTGACCAACCCCGCTGAAAAACGGGTGGTCTATGCCGCCATTGGCGCGTTGCCAGGTCATGCCTTTGTCCGTGGATCTGAACAGGGAATCGTCGGTAGCCACCAGCACCACATCCGTATTGGGGACGGCATGAATGCCCTGGATGGCATATTCCGGAACACCCACCTGAATCCATTGCTCCGAGGTTTCATCGTAGCGCAACAATCCGGCATGTTTGCTGCCGGAAACGTAGAGTGCTCCGTTGTTGCCAAATTTTACCAGGTTTAATTCTGCGGGCATGCCCTCGTCCAGGCGCTCTGCCCATGTGATCCCGTCGTCGGTGGAGACATACAAACCTTCTTCGTCGCCGCATTTGTAAATGATACCTGCGCCATCATCATCAAAACCGCCCCAACCAAACATGTTTCCGGGTATTTGCGTCCAGGTTTGTCCGTCGTCAGCACTCCGGAACACATTGTAAACCGTAGAAGCCAACAACGTGCCTGTGTTTTTTACCTTATGGATGTGGCGCAACGAGGTCATTTCATCGATGGCCCCCTGGTTCATGGAAGTCCAGTTCAGACCATTGTTTGCGCTTTTCCAAACGCCTTTGCTGGTTGCTGCCAGGAACAGCTCGTTTTCTTCGTCGTAAATGATTTTGTTGGGGAAAAAAGGAATGTCGGAAAGTACGGTGGTCCAAGTCGTTGCCCGATCGGTTGAAAAGTAAATTTCAGGAAGAACCATACCGGAAGTGGTAGCGGCAACAGCCAGCACCCGGCCATCTTCCGTGCCACAAATGCTGAAAATGCCACCCAAAGTATTGGGGAAAATATCCTGCGACATCCAGTTTTCGCCAAAATCATGGGAGTAAAACACCTTGTTGCCCCATCCAAAATACACATCATCCACCGAGCCGGCACTTGCGTAATCGATCACCGGGTCGTATCCCAAACCCATGTTTATGGGTTTCCAGGTCCTGCTGTTTTCGTACCACTTGTATATTTTCCGGTCCGTGGTGAGGACCACATCAAACGTGGCAGGGTGCACCAATATGTGGGTCACTTCGCCGCTGTAAACCCCTTCAATTTGTGTCCACTGCAAAGGTTGAGCATGTGTGTCCAATACAAAAAGGCTTTGAAAACCAACAAAAAGCAGAGAAAAACGGCATAGGGTAGTCATGCTGGCAGATTTCATATCCATTTTATTTTGTGTGGTGAAAAGGATGGTTGGAATCGTGGCAGGCGGGGGCTGGTCAGGGATTTTTAGAGTCGTTTTTACGAAAGTGGCAGGAAGGTTAACCAAAGTTAACCGATTTTTTCAAAAATACTACAGTAAAGCGATGGGATAACCCTTCACTCCTTCAACAGTTTAGGCACAAAATCATCCTCACGGCCAAATTGGTAATCAATGTTTTGCTCCCGCAGGAATTGCAATATTTCGACCAAATCAGAATTGTTTACATGACTTTCCTGGGAAACAAACATCCAGAGGTTTCCTCTTTCCTCCTGTTTTTGTCCAGGCAGGTTGTCCAGACTCTGTTTTTTACACGATTCGGCGGAATGAAATTTCAGGTCTTTCATGATCAACCCGTCCTCCGAAAAAATAACAAAGTTGTTAACCATGTTTGCCTCATCCCGCCTGATAGAGTCCTTGGCAGTACCTGCCAACCATGCCTCAAATTTCTGTTGAAAGCGTTGAACATCGCGGGTGGAATCGGTGGGTGGGATTCCGAAGGTGAGGGAGACTTGGGCCGGCAAGAATAGGGGAATTTGGAAGAGAAGGAAGAAGAT
>JADLBE010000195.1 GCA_020847915.1 Saprospiraceae bacterium
TTGAAACATGGCATCACCTGCAAGCACATCAACATCGGGGTACAAAACTGCAAACGGTTTGGTTGGCCGTTGTTTGCGTTTACGCAGCATTTCAACAGTTGCCGCGTTGGTGGCGTCGCAAAGCAACAGGTAACCACCCACCCCTTTGACGGCCACGATGTCGCCGTTTTTCAATTTTTCAACGGCGTTTTCCAAAGGATCGCCGGGCAATACCTCAGTCAGATCGGTAGCGGTGGAAAATAAAAGGTTGACACCACACTTTGGACAGGAATTGGTTTGCGAAAGAAAACGTTTGTCGGCAGGATCGTTGTATTCCTGCAGGCAGGTTTCGCACATGTCAAAATCCACCATGGCGGTTTGTTCCCTGTCGTAAGGCAACCCTGTGAGGATGGAATACCGCGGACCACATTGTGTACAGGTGATGAAGGCGTACCGGTACCGACGGTTGAGTGGAGCGAGCAACTCCATTTTACAGGCGTTGCACAGGGCGAAATCGGGTGTGAGGAGCAAACCCGATGCCGGCGCCTGGTCGCTGGGGGCAATGCTGAAGTTTGAAAAATGTTGCGGGTTTGTTTCCCACAGGTCAGCGCCGTTTACAATCGATTGTGCCGGTGCGTCGCTGACGGTTTGTTGAAAAAAAGCTTGTGCTTCCTCCGGTCGGGCATTAAAAACCACATGCACACCATCAGCGCCGTTGCGAACGGAGCCAGTCAGTCCAAACGATGCAGCGAGCCTGCAAACGAAGGGCCTGAAGCCGACGCCTTGTACGCGGCCGCGCAGGTGGATGTGGAAAGTGGTTTGACCGTTCATAAAAACACGACAAAATAGGCCTATCCAAATGTTCGGAAGATGATGAAAATCATCATACAGGGTTACTTCCGAACAAGCACAACGCCCGCCACCAGCAACAACGCTCCCAAAATCCTGAGCGGCGATATCTCTTTAATGGGTACTCCCATTAGCCCATATTGATCAATAAGCAGCGCAATAAGCATTTGTCCGGTAACAATCATGGCAAAAGTGAGCGTCACACCCAGCCTGGGCGTAATCAGGACCACCGAGGTAACATACACCGCCCCGAGCAATCCGGGCGTCCAATAGGCAATTGGTGTTTGTTTTAGAAGCGTCATGGTAGGCGTGGGCACACGGGCAATCAGAATATACACAGCAAGCGCGACCGTGCCTACAAGAAAAGAAATAAGTGATGGCCAAAACGGATTTTGATGAATTTGTCCAACGCGGGCATTGAGCGCAGCCTGAACCGGCAATATGGCTCCGGCGATCAGGGCGAGTAACATGATAAGGGCGTATTGCATGACAATTGGGGACTTTATGGTTGAAAATTGAAGTAGTTCGAAGTGCAATTTCTAATTTTCTACTAACTTGGTCCCGGTAACAAGCACAGAACAAACCTTACCACCCCAAACATGGCCCTGTACAAATTAATTTACCGAAGCCAGGAAGCCTTTCCCTTTAACGACGAAGCACTTGCAAGGCTTTTGATGGAATGCAGGTTAAAAAACAGTCATAAAAACATTTCAGGAATACTTTTGTACGGTTACGGTTATTTCATACAAATGCTGGAAGGAGAAGAGCATGAGGTTCGCAGTTTGTTTCATGAAAAAATTCTGCACGATCCAAGGCACACCAGCGTTAAAATTTTAAACGAGGGTTTATCCTACAAACGATTGTATCCGACTTGGGCCATGGCCTACCGCCCCTACGATCCTGAATCCGTTCTTGATGTTCAAGGTTATGTAAATCCGGACAAACAATCCATTTACGGCCGTAATTTGTTATCGCCACTCAAAACCCTAGAAGCCATGGAATTGCTTTCCATGGAAGTCAACAACCGAATCAACTGATGCGGCTGCCTGAAGATACCCGCAAATTTCTTTACGAAACCGGCGACATAGCCCGTTTCAGCATGCGTTTTTTTCAGGAAGCTTTTCATCCGCGTTACGAAGTCCGGGAATTCTTCCACCAATGCTATGTGATTGGGTACCAATCGCTGCCCCTTGTTGCACTGACAGCTTTCATCATGGGATTTGTGCTCACCATGCAACTCCGACCCTCACTGGTCATTTACGGTGTTGAATCCATGATTCCATCCATGGTTGGTATTGCTATTGTTAGGGAAATTGGCCCGGTCATTACCGCATTGATTTTTGCCGGTAAAATCGGCTCAAGCATAGGCGCCGAACTCGGATCCATGAAAGTTACCGAACAAATTGACGCCATGGAGGTTTCCGGAACCAACCCCTTCAAATACCTGGTGGTCACCCGAACCATGGCTGCCACGCTGATGTTGCCGGTACTTATTATTTTAGGAGACGCCATTTCATTGTATGGCTCCTACCTCGGAGTCAACATTTGGGATACCACAACGCTGACCTTATTCTTTACCCAGGTGTTTGAGTTTCTGACGTACATCGATCTTGTCCCCGCATTTACCAAATCATTTTTTTTCGGATTCGCTGTTGGCATCATCGGTTGTTACAAAGGATACCACTCGGAAAAGGGGACGGAAGGCGTTGGTAGTTCAGCCAACTCCGCAGTTGTTGTTTCTTCCGTATTGATTTTCGTCATCGACCTTTTGGCCGTTCAAATTTCTGATCTTTTCTGAAACGATGGCAAACAGCAAACAGACCTCCGACGAAATTGTCGTCAAAATAAACGGATTGAACAAAGCATTCGGCGACCATGTAGTTTTGAAAAACTTTGACCTGGAACTGAAACGCGGCGAAAATCGTGTCGTTTTGGGGAAATCAGGCTCCGGGAAATCCGTGCTCATCAAATGCATCATTGGCCTGATGGAGCCGGACTCAGGCGCAATAGAAGTGCTCGGCCAGAACATTCCCGACCTTGGTCACGTGGAGCTGGACCAGGTCAGGGTTAAAATCGGTTTCCTTTTCCAAAGCAATGCATTGTACGACTCCATGACCGTACGCCAAAATCTGGAGTTTCCCTTGCGACGCCACTGGATGCAGATTACACAAAAGGAGGTTGAGGAAATGGTTATGGAAGCACTCGACAATGTTGACCTGATGCATACTGTGGATATGATGCCCTCTGAATTGTCGGGCGGTATGCGCAAACGCATCGCACTTGCCCGAACGCTTATCCTCAAACCGGAAATCATCCTCTACGACGAACCTACCACCGGCCTGGATCCCATCACCAGTCTGGAAATCATCGAGTTGATCAACGCCATCCGGGAGAAATACAAAACAACAGCCATCATCATCACCCACGATCTGAAATGTGTGCGACTGACGGCTGATCTTGTCACCATGCTTATTGAGGGATGCAATTACGAAACCGCAACCTATGAAGCATTGGCCCAATCGAACGATCCAAAAATCAGACAGTTTTTTGATTGAATTCGACGTGAAAAACCTTAATCTTGCTGCGCTATGGCAAAGAAAATAATCGAACGGGTAAAGTTGGGGATCTTCGTAATGGCCGGTCTGGCCCTGCTCATATTTGCATTGTTTAAGTTGGGGCAAAACCGCAGTTTGTTCTCCTCCACCATCGAATTA
Source organism: Saprospiraceae bacterium (assembly GCA_020847915.1). Lineage (GTDB taxonomy): Bacteria > Bacteroidota > Bacteroidia > Chitinophagales > Saprospiraceae > M3007. Next base: position 3,543 of record JADLBE010000195.1, read on the forward strand.
AAAACGCATTTTCACAATGTGGGCGGCCTGGTAGCCGGCAACAACATCCGTTTTGCCGGCATCAATGTAGGGGCTGTCAAATCGGTAAAAATTGTGAATGATACCGCCATCGAGGTCGTGATGATCATGGACGATGATGTGAAAAATTTCATCCGAAAAAATGCCAGGGTAAGTTTGGGTACCGACGGGATCATCGGCAACCGTATCCTCAACATCAACCCGGAAAAAGGGGACGCACCCTTTGTTCAATCAGGCGATTTCCTGATCTCCGTTCGGGATATCGATACGGATGCCATGCTTCGCACCCTTGACCGTTCCAACCAAAACATCGCTGAAATTACCGAGGACCTTCAGGTAACCCTGCGCCGTTTTGCACAAAGCCCCCAATTGATCAAATTGCTGGAAGATGAAACCATGTCGACCAACATCATCCAGTCCTTTGCAAACATCCGGCGAAGTACCGATGAAATCCATTCCACACTGGCCGACATGCGATCCATCGTTGAGGATGTCAAAGCTGGAGAAGGATCGGTTGGCAAACTGCTTCGCGATACAACCCTGTCCGCTGGCCTCAACGAAGCCGTTCTGCGCATACAAACCCTGGAAGACCAGGCGGAAAAAATTACCCACGACATTGATTCTGTCGTCCTAAACCTGAATGCTGTGGTAAGCGACATAGACCAATCGGTCAAAGGCACCGACGGGCCGCTGGGACTGATGCTCAACGACAGCGTCACTGCCCGACAGCTTGAGGAATTTGTTGTAAACCTGAATGCATCTTCCGAGCTTCTGAAAGTTAACATGGAGGCCATGCAAAGCAACTTCCTGCTGAAAGGTTATTTCAAAGACCAGGAAAAAGCAGAAAAAAAAGCCCGGAAAGCCGCAGAAAAAAAAGCGAAAAAAGCCGAAAGAAAGGACAATTAATTACTCTTCCACCTTGCGGTCGTATTGGCAGCAACCGTGAAGGTTGTTGTACACCTTGTCGCTGGCACGGGTGTGTTCGGTATCGTGCCCTACGCTTGAAATGCGCTTTTCGATGGTTTGTAAGTCGGTTTTATTTGGATTAAAAACAACCGTAAGCATGTCGGTTTCAACATCCCATTCAGCTGATTTGACTCCTTTTCCAAAAGCTGCTTTTTCTATACGCTCTTCACACATTCCGCAATTGCCCCATACTTTGACAACAGCCGTAGAATCCGCTGCTTTTTGAGCGAATGACTGGCTGGCGAGGGCGCCGAAAAACAATACTGCGAGACTTATTTTTTTGAACAACATGGTATTTCAGTTTTAAACAAAACAATGATTTACAAAGATCGGTGAAAAACCGTTGAGGTTCTTCATACCAGGTAGGGAAAGGGTTACACAATTTTGGGTTCCCATCTTACAAACTGTCTATCGCCAGGCGTTTACCTGCGCCTATTTGTTTAAAATGGGTAGGCGTTAATCCTGTTACCTTTTTAAACTGGTTCGACAAATGCTGAACGCTGCTGTAGCCAAGCCGCCAGGCTATTTCCGACAGGGTAAGTTCGTCGTAAACAAGCCATTCTTTGGCTTTTTCTATGCGCAAGCGGATGAAATAAGCCTCAATGGTGAGGCCCTCCACGGTGGAAAAAAGATCGCTCAAATACGTGTACTCGTGGTGAAGTTCGGCTGAAACAACGGTTGAAAGTTTTTTCTTTTCGGTATCGTCCAAACTTTCAAGGTATGCCATGACCGTTTTTTTGATTTTATCCACCATAACTTGTCTACGGTTGTCGATGAGTTCAAAACCCAGCGACAAAAGTTGTTTTTCCAGTGTTTCACGCTGTTCATTGGTAAGAGGTTCAGTCAAATTCACCTCACCAAGTTCAACTTTTTGAAAAGGAATTTCCTCGCCATTCAAAATGCGTTCCACTGCCGAGATGCAGCGTGGACAAACCATGTTTTTGATGTAGATTTTCATAACGTTGCAGTTGGTTTCAAACTATTGACCAAAGGTCCAGCGCACTCCGGCAAAAAAGTGCCGTTCAGCCGCAGGGTTGTAAAAACGGCCTCCTACAGCGTTCAGGTCGTACCCCAGGCTGTAATTGATGTTGAAAAGGTTGTTGCCTCCGGCAAAACAATCCAACACATGTTTTCCCAAAGATAATTTCCACCCCATGCGGGCAGATAAAAGATTCGAAGGCGGTGCAAAGGCCGAATTGGCGTCGTCGAGCGGTAACGGGCCGGTGTAGGTATGGGTAAAATTGACGTATCCGGCATTCATCAAGGTTGCATCCAAAACCACCGAAGCGCTCAGCGGCGCCACGCCAGTCAACCTGTTTCCGCTGTAGTCGTTTTGATCGAGCTTGTATTCGGTGAAATAAAAAGGCAACCAGGCGCCGCTTACGGTTAGTTTTAAACCAAACGATTGCCTTTGCATCAGCACTGCATTTAAAACCGCTTCCAGCCCGTCTTGTTTGGTACTGCCTGCATTTTCAAAATATTCGGCGCCGTCGTCCTCCCGGCGCAACACGATGGCATTTTGCAGCCTGAACAAAAAAGCGTTGAACTCGGCATTGATACGCCGGTTGTTGCTGAAAAAACGAACACCCAATTCGGTGTTCCAGCCCTGCTCGGCCATAAGACTTGTGTTAAATACGCCGTTGGAAGGCAAAATCTCTTCCAGGGTGGGTGCTGAAAACCCCTTTCCGGTTTGAAAATACACACTCCATTGGCTTCCAACAGCGCGCAACAAAGCAAGTCTTGGCGCAAAGGTGGGTGCAAAACCACCACGGAAAGGCTCTCCCTGGGCAACTGGATACAACCGACTGTATTTCAAAAGGTTGCCATTAAAACTTCCACCAGCCTGAACTACCCAGCCGTCGTTGCTGCTGATGTCCTCCTGTACAAACACAAATCCGGTCAGGAGGCTGGCTTTGTCGCTGGTTTGCAAATCACTGAGCGCCCCCATGGCATTGTCGCTCACCTGAATGCCTGAATACCCTGCCTGCATTTCCAGTCCAAAAGTCAGTTTCGATTGCCAGTGCCCGACGTCTGACGACCACTGTGCCGAAGACCGGCCTCCGCCTTGCATTTCCTGGCGTTGTTCGTAATTGCGGATGGCCGGATTGCTGAAATCGTTCAACCGTGTGTACACATACGTTTTGATCAGCCAGTGCGCTCCTGCTTCGGTTTCGTTGCCTACGCCCAGCATGGCACTTTGGTTGTGCACCGCCGCTTGTTGTTCTTCAGCACCCGGTACTGATGCCGTTGCGGGACGTGCCTGCCGTGGATCAGCCTCCATTTGTGTTTCCGTCAATCCGCCGGGTGTTTCGTATTGCAAATCTGCAAGCAAAGCGGTGATTTGCCAGCTTTGGTTTTCGCTTGTTTTTAATCGGGTTTGCCAAACCAGAGAATGCCTGTCCATCGCCGACTGGTTGCGGTAACCATCGGTGTGTCCGTAAGCATAGGCCACACGGCTGGAGGATTGGTTGTTGCTCCAGGCCCCCCATGCGTTGCCGTTGAGCTGGCCGTAGCCGCCAACCGTTATTCCGGCGCCGCCGGCATGAAGTCCGTACATCGGAGCGCTGCTTTGTAAAAACATGGCGCCGCCGGTTCCTGCGCCGTACATACCCGAAGCCGGACCTTTGATGAGGGTAACCTGATCGATCCATTGAACATCCAGTAGGTTGAGGTACGTACCGCCACCTGGATCGGTCAGTGGAAAACCATCGAGGTAAATTTTGACGTTGCGGACTCCAAAGGGCGAACGCAACAGACTACCTCTGAAACTTAGTCGATAACTGCCCGGCGACCGCTCTTCCATGCGCACACCGGCTACCGTATTCAGGGCAGGCAGCAAACTGCTGTTGTCGAATCGACTGAGCGCTTTGGTTTCGAGCCTTGCCAACGGGGCCGGCGTGAGGAGCAGCAGGCGTTTCCCTTCGTATGCTTCAACACTTACTTCCGGCAACAACGTATCCGTTTGAGCCGATAAGGCACAACCGGCCAACAATGCCATGACCACTACATGCAAAATTCGAAATGGGTTCACGTTGAAAACCGGATAAGAGCAGTTGAACTGATTTTTTGGTGAATATGCTATTTTTTGCAAAAAAACTGACCCCAAAAGTTATTTGGTGAAGTCAAATACCAACAGGCCGCAATTTTAAAAAGTTATGAAGCCTGGTTTTACCCAAACAAAAACAAAATACCATGAAAACAAAAATGCTTGCCTTCCTTGTTTGGATCACCATCCAATCCAGTTTTTTGAATGCCCAGGAATCCTGGCAATTGGTAACCGGGTTACCACAAGTAACGCTATACGACCTCGAAGTCAGTGGCGACAGCTTGTTGGCAGCCGGCATCAACAAATTGTACGTCAGTGCCGACGGCGGAGCCACCTGGGACAGCACGGCGGTGCTAAGCCCGACAGTCGACTTCATAACAGACATCCTTAGGTTTGGTTCCAAAATCTACGTCAGCACCCAAAACGAAGGTATTTTTACAAGCGTCGACGGTGGGCAAAGCTGGCAAACAGACAACAGCGGACTCAATGGCCTGGGCGCCACACACATTGCCATGATGGCCCGACGGGGCGCCATGATTTTTGTGGCGACATACGGCGGTGGCATCTTCACCAAAGCGCCTTATTTCCCCGGAGGATGGCAATCCTTCAGTCAGGGTTTGACCTGGCAAAACGTGGAAAGCATCACCAACATTGACGGACAGCTGTATGCCGGAGCCGGAGCCAATGCAACTTTGTTTACACGCCGGGCCGATCAAAATGCGTGGCTGGAATATGCTTTTGACGAGTTTAACGGCGAAATCAATGCGTTTTTGGGCATCATCAAGGAGGGTGATGTACTGATTGCTGCAGGACAGCAAGGTTTTTACCGCAGCACCAACAACGGCGGCATTTGGGATGGTCAACCCACAGGATATGGTTTGATCAGTTCGGTAAGGTTTGAATCCAACGGTCAGGGACGTGTTTGGGCGCACATGGCGAAAGGATCGTTGATAAGTACCCTCCGATACACCGACGATGCGGGTTTAACCTGGCACAACTTTGATCCCGGGTTTACCAATACTTTTGGAACCGACATCGTATTTTTTCAAAACAAACTTTATTACGCCCGCAGCAACGGTTTGTGGCGCCTTGAATCGTCAACCTTTACGGATGAGCCCGACGGCCTACCCGAAGCCCGTCTCAGCATTTATCCCAATCCAACTTCGGGTACATTCCATTTACAATTTGACCTGGAACAAAAAAGTACGGTTGATGTCATCGTTTTGGATGTACAGGGCCGCAGCCAAACAGTTGTTTTCAGCGGAGAATGTGCAGCAGGCAACAATGTATTACCCATACAACGTCAAACACTTACACCCGGTTTGTACCAAATTATGCTCAAACATTCCGGAGGCATCCAAATGGGCAAAGTGGTGATAGGACTATAAATCGGAGTCCGGGCCTGGCACCTTTTGTACCCGTTCATTTTTAAAAACAGGCAGCACGAACAACAACAGGGGAATCTTTGGAAAACAATGGGTTGGCAAATCCGCCGCAATGTTGCAAATTAGCGGCCGGTATGCCAGCTGGCAAAACTTGTATTTCCCACCAATTCAACCCGTTTGTATGCATCTTCGGTTAATTACCCTGTTGTTGCTCCTTGCTTTCTCCCCTCTTCTGCTCCAATCACAATCGGCAAAAGACATTACGGTTCCGGTTACCGCAACCCTTGAGCCCGGTCCGTTCGGAGGTGTTACACTCAGCTGGACCATGCCCGGTGCCGGAAATTTGCAAATTTTACGGCGTACCAAAGGACAAACCGGCAACCAATGGATCAACATTTTGACGGTGAACAACACCACACAAACCAGTCTGACCGACAACAGTACAACCACCGGTCAAACCTACGAGTATGCGGTACAACGGCAGCTTGGCGCCTTGTATGCTTATGGTTATGCACATGTGGCGGTGGAAAAACCGGTTGTTGATCAACGCGGTAAAGTTCTGCTTTTCGTGGATTCGTCTTTGTACACACCATTGCTGGCAGAGATCGATCGTTTGAAAAAAGACCTGGCCGGCGATGGCTGGACGGTGGTTGAGCACATCAGCGGAGCTGCGTCTACGGTAGCCACCATCAAAACCCAGATCGTGGCCGATTACAATGCCGATCCAACCAATGTGAAGTCGGTATTTCTTTTGGGTGCCATACCCATCCCCTATTCCGGCAACACCAACTGGGACGGCCATACGGAACATGCCGGTGCATGGCCAAGTGATGGCTATTATGCCGACATCAACGGCACCTGGACCGACGTAAGTGTGAACAATGTGTCACCCGCCAGATCTGCCAACGACAACGTACCCGGTGACGGAAAATTTGATCCGAGCGTATTGCCCGGACTTGTGGAACTGGAAGTGGGACGGGTAGATTTTCGCAGACTGGTACCCGCCGATTTTGGTGTTGCTTCGGTAAACGACCTTTACAAAAGATACCTTGATAAAAACCACGACTGGCGCATTAAGGCCTACACGGTGGAAAACAAAGCGCTGGTGGACGATAATTTCGGCTATTTTTCCGGTGAAGCCTTTGCTGCAAACGGTTGGCGCAACGCTTATCCATTGGTTGGAGAAGCCAATGTTGAGGCCGGTGATTTTTTCAACAACTCCAATCCGCAACGTTACCTGATGGGTTACGGTTGTGGGGGTGGCACCTACACGAGCGCAGGCGGCGTGGGCAGCAGCTCTAATTTTGGTTTGGATACGGTCAACATCGTATTTTCGATGCTTTTTGGCAGCTATCATGGCGACTGGGACTACGAGACCAATCCGTTCATGCCTTCTGCGCTGGCTTCCCGGGGTGGTATTTTAAATTGTTCCTGGGCAGGCAGGCCACACTGGTTTTACCAGGCACTGGCATCGGGTGAAAGCATCGGTTATTGTGCCAAAGAGACGAAAAACACCCAGTTCAACAACGGTTTTTACGGGAGTTTGGGCGAAAGCGGAGCACATACTGCCTTGTTGGGCGACCCCACTGTTCGAGCCCACATGGTAGCTCCCGCCCAAAACCTTACCACAACCATCGAGAACTGCGGCGATGTTGTGTTGCAATGGACCGCCTCTGCTGATACCGGCATTTTGGGATACAACCTTTACCGCTCCACAAGTTCTTTAGGCGGATTTGCCAAATTAAACAACACGCTTTTGACGGGTACAACGTACACCGACGTCAATCCCGTAGCGGATACCCTGTATTACCAGGTACGAGCTGTTTTTCGTCAGACTTCACCAGGCGGAGGCGCTTACCTCAACAACAGCACTGGTGTACAAACAAGCCTTATTTACCAGACGCCTGCGCAGCCCAACCTTACCCTTACGGGCGGCACCTTTACCTGCGTTACGGATTCTGTTTGGATTATGCTTTCTTCCGATCAGCCCCTTATTTCGGCCGTTTGGAATGGTTCCGGTGTTAACAACGTACCGGGCGACAGTTTGCTTGTGATCCAGCCAGGCACCTATACCGTTTTGGCGACAGCTCAAAACGGGTGTACGGCTTCCAAATCCATTACGACCAGTCTGGATGTTGTACCTCCGACTGTGAATGCAACCGGTGGCGTCATCACCTGCAACGAACCTACGGTAACTTTGTCCGGATTTGTTTCACCCGGTTCAACGTTCGTGTGGTCTGGTCCCGGCATAGTACAGCCCGACAGCCTGAACACTGAAGTTTCGGTACCCGGCGTTTACACACTTATTGCCACCGACCCGGACAATGGCTGCACCAGCCAGGCTACGGCGGCGGTTACCGTTGATACCAGTCTGCCTGTTATTACCTTTCCGTCCAGCGTTACCCTGACCTGCCTTGAACCCAGTGCGGTAATTGGCGTGCCCAACATTCCGGGCATGTTGTTTTACGTGGACGGTCAACCTGTGCAGCCTGGCACTTCGGTCAACATTTCCGATCCGGGCGCGCATACACTTACGGTTGAATCGATAAACAACGGTTGCACCAAAGATTACGTTTTCGTTGTGGAAACTGACGTCGATGTGCCGATCTCCACCATCACAGCCACCTCCGACGAACTGAGCTGCAACACACCGACGGTTACCCTGACTGCCAGCAGCAATTCGCCTCAGGTCACCTACCAATGGTCGGGTCCTGGTATTACGCCGCCGAACGAGTTTGTGCAAAGTCCGGAAATTAGTCAACCCGGCACCTATACCGTTGTGGTAACCAATATGGTGAACGGTTGTAATTCTGCCGCTTCATACCAAATCACGAATGCCGGTGATCAACCTGCTGCCTTCGCCATGGGAGATACCCTCACGTGCGGACAACCTGCAGGACAGCTCAGCGGCAACTCCGACACACCTGGTGCAACCTTTGCCTGGTCGGGGCCAAACAATTTTACCAGCAACCAAGCCAATCCGATGGTTGATGAACCCGGCTTGTACATATTGGTTGTGACTTCACCCGGTGGATGCACCGGCAGCGATTTTACCGAAGTGGTTTTGTTGCCCAACGACCTGGGACTGGTGATGACCGCCACAACCAACACGTGCGACAACGACACCTTTGCAATCAGCCCTGTAGTTAACGGGGGCGTAGCGCCATACACTTTTCTTTGGTTCAACGGAGCAACGACCGAAACAATCCTGGTTTCAACCGAAGAACTTCTCAATGTGGGCGTGACCATTACCGATGTGAATGGTTGCGTGGCCTCGTTCGGTGTCACAAATCTGGTTGTTATTCAACCACCCTCAGCTGTAGTAATCAACAACATTGACCTTGTTGACATTTCCGCACCCGGGGCAAGCGACGGCAGCATCAGCGTAAATGCTACCGGAGGTTTACCACCCTACCAGTATTTGTGGAGCAATGGTGAGCAAGGCAATACCATAGTCAACCTGAGTGCAGGTTTCTACGCGGTTACCGTCACCGATGCCAACGGATGCACCTATGAAACCAGTTTCCCCATAGGCATCAGCAGCACACAGGATCCTGCCTCGGTTTTGCGTTTTGAACTTACACCCAATCCGGGATACGGTCCTTTAACCTTATACCTTGAGCTTGCCACACAAGCCGATTTGCACCTTTTGGTATTTGACGCCTCCGGGAAACTGGTTATGGAACAAAGCGGCCTAAACACCGATGTACTCACCCTTCCGCTCAATCTGGAGGGTGAAACACCCGGTATGTACACCTTTATGATGCGCATCAATGGTCGTATCGCCCTTCGGAGGTGGGTGCTTTTGCGATAAAACTTAAATAACCATGGAAACAACACTTGTCGAAATCTTACAAACCCTTCGCAACGAAGGTTACACCGAGGACTTTAACCTGCAAACCGACTGCCTTACCTGCAAAAACGGGGAATTCAGCCTGCATCCTGAGGATTTTCACATCGACAAATTTTTCAGGTTTGAAGGTGATGAAAACGATCCGGGCGACTCCGCCATTTTGTATGCCATTTCTTCAAAAAAACACCCTATGAAAGGTGTTCTGGTCAATGCCTACGGCGTATATGCCGAGCCTTTGACAAACGAAATGCTGGATAAACTTCGGTGATTTGTAAAGGCAAA
>JADLBE010000196.1 GCA_020847915.1 Saprospiraceae bacterium
AAGGCGAAAACTTTTTCTGGTTTTCAACCACGGGATGGATGATGTGGAATTTTACCCTGGCTTCCCTGCTTACAGGCGCAACCATCGTGTTGTACGACGGCAATCCGGGATACCCAAACCTGAATGTGCTTTGGGAAATGGCTGAAATGTTGCCCGTACACCATTTCGGTACCAGCGCACCGTACCTGGTAGCCTGCCGGAAAGCAGGACTGGAGCCCGGCAAAAACCTGGAACTTAGCGCTTTGCGGACCATAGGAAGCACGGGTTCACCTTTGCCGCCGGAAGCTTACGACTGGGTATACGAATCGCTGCATCCCAACGTTTGGTTGTCGTCGATGTCGGGCGGCACCGATGTGTGTACGGCGTGGGTAGGCGGCAATCCGTGGTTGCCTGTTTACCAGGGCCACATCCAATGCCGCTGTTTGGGTTGTGCCATGGAGGCATGGGACGACAATGGCGTGCCGGTGGAAGCCGGTGAGGTAGGGGAGATGGTGGTGACGGAACCCATGCCCAGCATGCCCGTGTTTTTTTGGAACGATCCGGATGGATCACAATACAAAAGCAGTTATTTTGAACATTATCCGGGGGTTTGGCGTCACGGCGACTGGTTGCGCATTTTGCCCGACGGCAGTTTGCAAATCCTGGGCCGTTCCGACGCAACGCTCAACCGTCAGGGGGTACGCATCGGCACTGCGGAAATTTACAGGGCGCTGGACCAGTTGCCGGGGATCAAAGACAGTTTGATCGTCAATCTGGAATACCCCGACGGCACCGACTGGATGCCGTTGTTTGTCACCTTGCAGGAAGGTATGGAACTGGACGAAGCGTTGGTGAAAAGCATCAAAACAATCCTTCGGCAAACCTACAGTCCGAGGCATGTACCCGACGAAGTTATTCCGGTGCCCGACATCCCGTACACCATTTCGGGTAAAAAAATGGAGACGCCGGTGAAGAAGATCCTGCAACACAAGCCTTTGGAGAAAGCATACAACCGTGATTCCATGAAAAATCCGGAAAGCATGGATTTTTTCAAGTCTTTTGCCGAACAATCGAACCGATAAAACTATTTTTGCTTTTCAATAAACGACACCTTTTCATCAACCAAACCATTTGTATGGCTTACAAGATCATCGAAATTGAAGGCATCGGCGAAGTATACGCCGGAAACCTTGCCGGAGCAGGCATTACCACTGTGGAACAACTCCTGGAAGCAGGTGCAAGCAAAAAAGGTCGCACCGAATTGGCAGCAACAACGGGCATTTCCGAAAGCCTCCTGTTGCGGTGGGTCAACATGGCCGACATGTTCCGCATCAAAGGTGTAGCTGAAGAGTTTTCTGATCTGCTGGAACTTGCCGGTGTTGATACTGTTAAAGAACTTCGTACCCGCAATGCCGAAAACCTGCATGCCAAGCTGACCGAAGTAAACGCTGAAAGAGGTGTTGCCGGTCGTGTACCCCGCATGGACGAAGTACAAAGCTGGATCGAACAAGCAGGTCAGTTGGATCCGAAAGTGACACACTAAGCGTATGTTGCGTTTTCGGTTTTGAGGCGATGGTCTTTGGAAGCCCGAAATCACAACATGTTCAAAGGATAAGATTAATGCAGATTATGGGAAAAATCTGTTTTCAGGAGCGCCGATTCTTTGGATTCGGCGCTTTTTTTTGAATGTATTGCAACCCTCGACGTACACACCTGTCTTTGCTAAAAAAAACAATTGAATATGAAAAACCTCTTTTTGGTGCTTATTTGCTCCGCTTTTTCCCTTACCCTTCAGGCACAAAAATCAGAAACCCGTACGGTCGGCAGCTTCAACGCCATTGATATTTCCGGCGGATTTGAACTCGTAACCATCCAGCAGGGTGATGTTGAAAAAGTGTTCATTGAAGCCGAAGGTGTTGACCTGGAAAAGATCGAAACCAAAAACAATGGCAACCATCTTGGTATCGGTATGAAAAAAGGCAGCTACAACCACGGCCGCATTAAAATCACCGTTACCTACAAAAACATTAGTGAAATCAACAACAGCGGTTCTTCGGACATCATGACCGCCGGACCCATCAAAGCCGATGAGTTTGAGTTCAACAGCAGCGGTTCGGGCGATTTTAAAGGTGAGTTTAATGTTGCAGATCTTGAAGTGAACATCTCCGGCTCCTGCGACATGACGCTTAAAGGAACGGCCGACGATCAGGAATACGCCATTTCCGGTTCGGGCGATGTGGATGCCTCCACGCTCAAAGGCAAAAATGCTGAAGTAGCCATTTCCGGTTCGGGCGATGTCATGCTCAACGTATCCGGCAATGTAAGTTCCGCCGTAAGCGGTTCGGGCAAGGTTCGGAACAAACAATAATTTTACCGGAAGATAAAAATCATCGGGCCGGAACATTTTCATCAGCAGCCTGAAGCGTTTTTTGCTTGTATCTTTACCGGCCATGCAACAATCGCTTCAGGCTGCTGATTTTTTAGTCGAATCCCAGACACGTGTACTGCTCGACGTTCGCTCTCCAGGCGAATACCACCACGGCCACATTCCAAGCGCCGTGAGTTTTCCGCTGTTCTCCGACGAGGAAAGGGCAACGGTGGGAACGGCCTACAAACAACAAGGTCCCGAAAAAGCCCTGCACATCGGACTCGACATCGTGGGACCAAAAATGACCCACATGCTGCGCCTTGCCGCCGAACTTGCGCCACACAAACGGGTCGCACTGCATTGCTGGCGTGGCGGACAAAGAAGCCAAAGCGTGGCATGGCTGCTGCGTATGGGCGGATTTGATGTACAGTTGCTTTCAGGTGGGTACAAAAATTACCGGCACTACGTCCTGGAATCCTTTGTAAATCGTTCATGGAAAATGAAGGTCCTCGGAGGCCGAACAGGTACGGGCAAAACCAAAGTCCTGTACGCCCTGGGCGAAGCAGGCGAACAAATCCTCGATCTGGAAGGTCTGGCCAACCACAAAGGTTCTGCCTTTGGAAGCCTTGGGCAAAACGAACAACCCACCGTTGAACAGTTTGAAAACAACTTGCTGGACGCCCTGAACAAACTCGACCCTGACAAAACTACCTGGGTGGAAAACGAAAGCAGAAGCATCGGCAGGGCATTCGTACCCGACGCTTTTTGGCAAAAAATGAAAGTTTCAGCGCTTTTTAACCTCGAAATTCCACAGGAAGACCGGATAAACAACCTGGTAGAGGATTATGCACTTTATCCCGTGGAGGATTTGATCGCGTCTTTTGAACGTATTTCCAGGAAACTGGGTGGACTCGATTTTAAACTCGCCGTGGAAGCCCTCGAAAACGGCGACATGCGTACAGCCGTGGCCATCGCCCTGAAATATTACGACAAAACTTACCAGCACGGACTGGACACCAATCCTTCCTCGGACATCCGTTTTTTTACCTTCAACCACAGCGATCCACATCAAATAGCTGCTTTTTGCATCGAACAGGCGCGTTAGCGATTGTTTTTACCTGTAACTTGCAGCCATAAGCTCTTTACCTACAACACACACCACACGCCATGCATTACCATACGCTTGGACAAATTCCGCACAAACGGCACATCCAGTACCGAAAACCTAACGGCGAACTGTACCATGAAGAACTTTTCAGCACGGAAGGGTTCAACGATAATTACTCCCTGCTGTACCACTGCAATGCACCTACCCAGATCGTTCAGGTGGGCGATCCGTACAGCATTGCGCCCAAAACCGTACACGACAAGCAGCTCAAACACCGCTGTCTGAAAGGTTTTAATGTGGAGCCCGAAGAAGATTACCTGCGCTCGCGCAAACCCATGCTGGTGAACAGCGACTGCCGCATCATCCTGGCAGCACCGACCAAAAGCATGACCGATTATTTTTTCAAAAATGCGGATGCGGATGAGATGTTTTTCATCCACGAAGGCTCCGGCCGGTTGCATACCATGTACGGCGTTTTGCCTTTCAGCTACGGCGATTACCTGGTGATCCCGCGCGGAACAACGTACCAGCTCCACTTCGACGGGCCCAACAACCGCTTGCTCATCGTTGAAAGTATGGGTCCCATCACAACGCCGAAACGTTACCGCACAGCTTTTGGCCAATTGCACGAACATTCGCCGTTTTGTGAGCGCGATATCCGCAAACCCATGGAACTGGTGACCAACGATGAAAAAGGGGACTACCTTTTTTACATCAAAAAACAGGACAATATTTATCCCTACCACTACCTGAACCATCCCTTTGATGTGGTGGGCTGGGACGGCTACCTGTACCCGTACGCTTTTTCGATTTTCAACTTCGAACCCATCACCGGCCGCGTGCATCTACCGCCGCCCATACATCAGACTTTCGACGGACATCAGTTTGTGATTTGTTCCTTCGTGCCGCGTATGTACGATTACCATCCACTGGCCATTCCCGCACCGTACAACCACTCCAACATCGATTCGGACGAGGTTTTGTACTACGTCGACGGTGATTTTATGAGCCGCAAACACGTGGAAAAAGGCATGATTACCCTGCACCCGGGCGGTATTCCGCACGGTCCGCACCCGGGTACGGTTGAAAAAAGCATCGGTAAAAAGGAAACACACGAACTTGCCGTGATGATCGACACCTTCAAGCCACTGCTGATGACTGAATACGCCGCAGGTATCGAAGATCCGGAGTACTACCGGTCGTGGATATCGTAAGTGGGGAATTTGTCATCCCAGCGAAGCGTGGGAGCCGAATGCGGAATTTGGTGTTTTAGGCCTGGGAACTCAGCAGTTTGAATGACGAGATACGAAATTTGATTTTTGAATTTAAGAGCCCTCACTCCGCCCATTTTGTCTGAATCAGGATTTTCAGGATTATAAGATTTACAGGATTTTAAATTACAGGATATCCCACTTCACCCGGGCCTACATCCTGCAATTTGAAATCCTGAAAATCTTATAATCCTGAAAATCCTGATTCAGACAAATGGGCGGAGTGAGGGCTCTTAAATTCAAAAATCAAATTTCAAATTTCGTATCTCGTCATTCAAACTACTGAGTGTCCAGGCTTAGCCTCCCAATTCCGCATTCCCCATTCCGCATTAAAAAAAAAGCGCCCCGGCGCTTTCGCCGGGGCTAATTAACCAAATCAAACTTTCTGTGAAGTTTCTGTTTCCGGATCCAACCAGGGAGGAAGGAAGGGATGTCTTGTTTTTGTTTTCATAAGCATAGACGCAAGAAAGGCCGTGCACGTTGCACGGCCTTCGTTGTATGACCGGTATCTACCGTCAAACGACGGGTATTTATCGGCAAACGGATTTTAACGTGTTACCAGAACCTTGCGAACTTCCTGGTTTTCACCGCTGAGTACCTGCAAAAGATACATGCCAGGGTTGAGTGCAGACAAGTTGAGTTGTGCTGTTTGCTGGTCGGTGTTGGTGAGTTCCTGCATCACGAGTTGTCCGTTGAGGTCAAAAAGGCGCAGTTCGGTGGATGAAGCGGGGGCCCCTTCTATTTGAACATAAAGGGCATCGGAAACGGGATTAGGGTACAAACGGATGCTGAATACATTTTCCTGGGGCATTTGTTCGCGGTCGGAAGCGTTATCATCGGTAAAGGAGGTCGGCGTGCTGAAAAACACCCAGTTGGTCCAGCCGCTGCGGTTTTTACCACTGGAGCTGCAACGTGTGCGCACTTTGAACTTGTAAAGTTTTCCGGGAACCAGTCCGCTCACGCTGAAGCTGTTGGTGGTGATGTTTTGTTCCAGGTGGAAAGGGTTGTTCATTTTTTGCGCGCTTTCCACTTCGATGGTGTATCCGATGGCGCCTGCTACGGCGGTCCACTGCAAATCGGCGCCCGAGATGGTTACATTGAGGGCAAGCATGCCGGTAGGTTTGGCGCAGGAACTGTTGTTGCCACCGCCGTTGTTGCCACCGCCACCTGTGTTGCCACCGCCGACGGAACCATTAACATCGGCAACGAAGTATGCCCAACCGGTCCAGTCGCTGTGGCTGCCACCACATTTGCTGCGTACTTTAAATTTGTAAGGCATGCCTGCCAGTAGTCCGGTTACGGTGTAGGAAGTTCCGGTTACGGTTGCCGTGTCCTTGAACGAGGTCGGATTGCCCGAGGCGTCTTCTACTTCAATCTGATAGGTTGTTACACCTGCTACGGCGCCCCAGCTGAGGATGGCGCTGGTAGAACCCGAAGCCTGCATGGTGAGTCCGGAAGGAACTGCGCAACCACTTGTGCCGCCGCCGCCGGTACCGCCGCCGCCGGTGGTGGTGCCTGAACCGAATTGCTGCCATTCGCTCCAATCACTTTTGTCGTTGCCACAATTGGTGCGCACTTTGAATTTGTAAAACGTGCCCGGATTGAGTCCGAGTGCAGCATACGACGTTGTGGTCACGGTTGTTTCCACATGGTAAAGGATGGGATTGTTGAGGGTTTGCTCAACCTCAACCCAATAGGAAATAGCTCCGGGCACGGCGTCCCAGGAAAGTGTTGCTTCGGTACCGGTCGTGTTGGTCACGGTCAGGTTGGTGGGTGTAGGACAAGCACTTGCGCTCACCGCAAGAAAATTTGCAAAAAGAAGGACGAAAGAGAGGATGGTGTTTCGCATGGCTTTAACTATTAAGTTTTTTAAAAAATGTTGTTGTTCAGAAGCGATGCATCAAAGGTGGCGTCTGTGGAATCCGTTTCACAAATGAACCTGCCCGAACGGGGAGATCATGCGGATGAACAAGGATGAAAGGGTGACAAATGAAATGGGCGTGCTGCTGCTACTTTTTCTATTTTCGCCTTCGGCAAACGATTAAAACTGCCGGACACATGAAAAAAACACTGTTCATCCTTTGTATGCTGCCCGCCATGCTGGGCGCACAGGGCATGTGGATGCCCCTTCACCTCGAAAAACAAAACGAGAAGGAGATGAAGGCCATGGGCCTGAAACTCGATGCCGATGACTTGTATTCACCCACCGATGCAAGCGTCAAAGACGCCATTTGTATTTTTGGAGGCGGTTGTACCGGCGAAATGATATCTCCGGAAGGTCTTTTGCTTACCAACCACCACTGTGGTTTCGGCTCCATACAGTCCTTGTCTACGCTGGAAAACAACTACGTCGACAACGGCTTCTGGTCGAAACAACGCAGCGAAGAACTGCCTTGCCCGGGCGTGACCGCCACCTTCATTACCCGTATGGAAGATGTTACCATCCGGGCCATGCAAGGCATCAGTGAAGGCATGTCTGAGCGCGATCGCCAGGCTCAGATTGATAAAAACCTGACCGAACTTAAAGCCAAAACCAAAAAAGAAGCCTGGGAAGACATCGTCATCAGACCTTTTTACAACGGCAACCAATATTACCTCTACATCACCCAAACGTTTAAAGACGTACGCCTTGTCGGCGCTCCGCCGAGCAGCATCGGCAAATTCGGTTCCGACACCGACAACTGGGTATGGCCCCGCCACACCGGCGATTTTTCCCTTTTCCGGGTTTATGCTTCGGCCGACAACAAACCGGCCGCCTATGCTCCCGACAACAAACCCCTCAAACCGCGTCATTACCTGCCCATTTCGCTCGATGGGGTAGAAGAAGGTGATTTTACCATGGTATACGGCTTCCCGGGACGTACCGACGAGTACCTGAGCGCCGCCGGCCTGAAACAAACAGCCGACGTTGTTGATCCGGCACGGGTTTCCATCCGCGACAAGGCATTAAAAACCATGGACGCCTTCATGCGCCGCGATCCCGATGTAAAAATCGCTTACGTCGCCCGTTATGCCTCCATCGCCAACGCGTGGAAAAAGTGGCTGGGTGAAATGCAGGGACTCAAAACCTACGGCGCCGTGGATAAGAAAAAAGCCTACGAAGCCGAATTTCTGAAACGCGTCAACAACGATCCCGACCTCAAGTACAAATACGGCAACCTTTTGCCACGCCTGGAAAAACTCTATACAGAGATCGAACCCTATGCACTGGCACGTGAGTATTTTTTTGAAACTACCGTGCGCAACACCCAGGCGTTTGGACAGGCACAACTGCTCCAAAACTGGGTAAAAACCTACGACGACAACGGCGAAGCATTTTTTGTTTCTAAAAAAAGCGAAACCGTCAACGCGATGACCAGTTTTTACAAAGACTACCGACCCGTTGTCGACCAGGCCGTAATGACCGGCATGCTTGAAATGTTCGGCGAAAACATGCGTCCGGGATGGGGTGGTGAACTGGTGAAATCACAGGCAGCATTGGTTGGAGGCTACGACAAACTGGTGGAAGCACTGTTTGCCGAAAGTACCGTGCCGCACAAGGATAAATTTGAAGTTTTGATGGAACAGTCGCCGGCCGTCATTGTACAAACCCTGAAAAAGGACCGGATGATTATGTTGTGGAACGAACTTTCTGACAACTATAAAAACTTCGTACAACCCAAATTACAGGAACTTCAGCCACAGATCGATCTGCTCCAGCGTCAGTACATGGCAGCGCAAATGGTTGTTTTTAAAGAAAAACGTTTTTACCCTGATGCCAACAGCACCCTGCGACTGACCTATGGCAAGGTACGCGGCTACCAGCCACGCGATGCTTTGCACTACCACCATCAAACCTACCTCGATGGTGTCATGGAAAAATACATCCCCGGCGATTATGAATTTGATGTGCCCCAAAAACTCATTGAATTGCATAAAAACAAGGATTATGGCCGGTATGCTACGGCCGACGGACGTATGCCGGTAGCCTTCCTGGGCAGCAACCACACCACAGGCGGCAACTCGGGCTCGCCGGCGCTCGACGCAAGGGGCAACCTCATCGGTCTCAACTTCGACCGCGTTTGGGAAGGTACCATGAGCGACCTCAACTACGATCCGGCCATTTGCCGCAACATCATGGTGGACGCTCGCTACATTTTGTTCATCATCGACAAATACGCCGGTTGTCCACAACTCATTGATGAAATGAAACTGGTGAAAGGCCAGCGCAAAAAGAAAAAATGAAACACCTCAGCGATATTTTAACACATCTTGGTGAAAACCGGGAACAGTATTTTCAGGCTGTTTCACCGCCGGTTATTCAGTCCAGCAACTTCGTTTTTCCGGATTTAAAGGCTTTCCGGGAATGTTTTTCCGACGAACTGGAAAACCACGTTTATTCGCGGGGCAACAACCCCACGGTGGCCATCCTGCGTGAAAAACTCGCCGCTTTGGAAGGCACCGAAGATGCGCTCGTGTTTTCCAGCGGCGCTGCGGCCATCGCGGCGGCGGTGATCGGCAATGTGGCAACAGGTGATCACATCGTTTGCCAGCAGGCGCCCTATTCGTGGACGAACAACCTGCTGCGCAAACTGCTCACGCGCTTCGGCGTGGAATACACGTTTGTAGACGGTACCAATGTGGAAAACATCCGCGCAGCCATCCGGCCCAATACCAAAGTGCTTTACCTGGAAAGTCCGAACACACTAACGTTTGATCTTCAGGATCTGGAGGCATGTGCGGCTTTGGCCCGCGAACACGGCATCGTAAGCATGATCGACAATTCGTACTGTTCACCGCTTTTTCAAAATCCGGCGGCATGGGGTATTGATATTGTGTTGCATTCGGGCACCAAATACCTCAACGGCCATTCCGACGTGGTGGTGGGTGTTTTGTGTGCAAGCAAAGCCATGGTGCGCAAAATTTTTGAATCGGAACTGATGACCATCGGCGCCATTTTGAGTCCGCACGATGCCATGCTTGTGATACGTGGTTTGCGCACGTTGCCTTTGCGTTTGGAGCGCAGCGACAAAAGTGCGTGGGATCTCGTCCACAGGTTTGAAAAACACCCCAAGGTTGAAAAAGTGCTGCACCCATTCCACGAATCGTTTCCGCAGCGCGAACTGGCGCACAAACAAATGCGGGGTTGCGGCGGGTTGTTTTCCGTTCAGTTTAAAACGGATTCCATGGAAAAAATGGAAGCGTTCGTACACCGGGTGCAACGTTTCCTTATGGCGGTTTCCTGGGGCGGCCACGAGTCGCTCATGATGCCAACCATCGGTTTTTACAACATACCCGGCAGAAGCAACCCTCCGTTGCCCTATACTTTTTGCAGGTTTTACATCGGTTTGGAAGAGCCGGATTGGTTGTGGGAGGATTTGGAGCAGGCGATGGAGGTGTTGTAATCAAAAAGCGTAATAGGTTCTTCGTATGAAAAATTTTCCCCAATAGTCGGTTTTTCAGAGAGGCAGCCGCAGAGCGACGAAATATTTGTAGAAAACTAGGTAAGAATGATTCGTGGAGGTGCAGCGCACCGCAACATGTTACGGTGCGCTGCACCTCCACGAATCATTGGGTTAACTTTGGGCTACAAATATTTCGCCGCTCTGCGGCTGCCTCTCTGAAAGACAAACTTAAGAAGTATTTATATTGTAATAAGTAGTTAATCAACGATTTATGATTCGTAATTACAGCCCAACCACCCTTTTCCTTTGCCTTTGGGTACTCTCCACCCACCTCCACGCCCAAATCGACGTCCCCGTTTTTGGCAAACAACAACTGGTCAACGGCTTCGGGAAAACGTTGGAAGGCGAAGTTATTCCCTACGTTTCGCTGTATGAAAAATACGTCAAAAACGCCATGCTCACACGTTGCACCGATGGTAAAAAAGCCATCGTGTGGGAAACAGGTCCCATGCCTTCGGACGTACAAGGTGACTATGCTTATTTCACCTGGATCGCCGCACATTCCACCGGAACAAGCGGCGGTGTCAGGTATTTTGATGTGTACATCAACGATGAACGGGTTTTAACCATAACGACGAACCCCAAAAATTATCCGGAAATGTGGTCGTTTGCCGGCACGGACAGTACGAAACTGGTTTTTGCACTGATGAAAAAAGACTGGGTAGGCGATGCCCACGGCATGGCCTACCTGCGGGTTCCGGTCGCCAAATACCCCGCGGGCAAACCGCTTAAAATTAAGATTGTAGGGCAAAACCAGGACAGTCCCGACTGGATGATGGCCTTCACTTATGCCTTTGAAGAAAAAATCGATGTTCAACCGATGCCATTTTTGATGGAAGAAGGTGGCCAACAACCGGTTCAATGCACCGTTTTGCATTTCGGTGATGTGGAAACACTTCAGGTCTCGATCAATGGCAAACAGCAGGAAAACCATACCGTCAACAACGGCTTCAATGTTTTTGAATTTTTGTTGCCTGCCGTTAAAACCGACCAACCCCTGCATGTGAAAGCAACTTTGGGCCGCTACCTGAACATCGATACAATCCTGATGCAAAAACCGGTCAACTTTCGCGAAATCAATCTGGTGCACCACGCCCATACCGACATCGGTTATTCGCACATCCAGGAAGACGTGATCATCATGCACAAAAACAACATCAGTCGGGCGTTGCGCCTGGCCGAACAAACCAAAAACAACCCCGAAGGCAGCCGTTTTGTGTGGAACATCGAATCCGCCTGGGCCATCGAATATTTTCTTCAGGCAGCAGGACCGGATGAACAACGCGCTTTTTTTGATGCGGTGAGAAACAGACAAATCGGCGTTTCAGCCTTGTATGCAAACATACTTACTGGCCTGGCCACACCCGAAGAAATGAACTGGTTGGTGGCTTATGCCTGTAAGTTGAGGGAAGAACAAACCATACCCGTCAACACGGCCATGATGTCCGACATACCGGGCATCAGCTGGAGTATGGTATCAGCCATGGCGAAAAACGGCATTCGTTATTTTTCCAACGGTCCGAATTACATCGAATCCATGCCCGACCGGGGCGACCGCATCGGCAGTACGCTGACGGCATTGGGCAACAAAGCTTATTGGTGGAAATCGCAGGATGGGAAAGACAGCATCCTGCTTTGGACCTGCGGCAAGGGTTATTCCTCCTGGCACGGCATGGGTGAAGGAGGCGTTTTTGAAAAAGGACCGGAGAAAATCGCGGCCTACATGACCGAACTCGATGCCGCGTCTTATCCTTACGAGATGGTGCAGTGGCGTTACAACATCGTTTCCGACAACGGTCCGACCGACAGCACCCTCACCAGTTTTGTGTTGCAATGGAATGAAAAATACGCATCTCCAAAACTTGTGATTGCCCATGTGGGCGACATGTTTGAAAGGTTTGAAAAAAAGTATGGGAAAAAAATTCCGGTGTTGCGCGGCGATTACACACCGTATTGGGAAGACGGCGCTTATTCCACCGCGCGTGAAGAAGCGGAAAACAGGCTGTTGAGTGAAAAAATCGTTCAGCTTGAAAAAATGGCTGAGATTGAAAAAATCAGCATCCGGAAAGACTGGCTGTACGAGGCTCAAAAAAACGTGGTGTTGTTTCACGAACATACCTGGGGCGCCTGGTGCAGTGTTTCCAAACCCGACGATCCTTTTTCAACCCACCAGTGGGCATACAAAAAAGGGTTTTTGGATTCAGCCAGGCATTACGTGCACCTGATCGAAGAGGCGTTGGTGAAAAAAGTGGGATTTGTTGACAAAATTACGGTGGTTAATACCCTCAACTGGAACAGGATGGAATTGGTTACCGCCCCTTGTCCGCCGGCGTTTAAAGGCAAATACATCCTCGACGATAAAAACAATCCTGTGCCTGCGCAAAAGTTATCCGACGGCAACATTTGTTTTTTCGCCCATGTACCTGCGCGTGGGAAAAGAACCTACCATGTTGATCCCGATGAAAGTATGGGAAAAATAAAAATGGAACCCGGAATAGACTGGACGATGGATACGGTTACCGGCGCCGTACGCAGCGTTAAAACCTACAAAATCTCATGGATAGATGCAACCGCTCCTTTTGGGTTGTTTCAGGCGTTGTACGTTCCCGGGCGCAATCCCGACCATTACGTAACCACCAAATGTACGGATATGGACACCCTGGAAAACGGCCCTTTGATCCAAACCATCAGGATGACATCCACCATGGAAGGCGCTGAAAGCGTGGTGTATGAAATCAGCCGTACCACCATCAAGGACAGGATTAAATGCACCATTTATGTCGATAAAAAGGCCATCCGAGACAAAGAATCGTTGCACATAGCTTTGCCGTTCGACCTAACCAAACCGGTTGTACGCATCGGTTTGGACGACGGTTTTTACAAGCCTTCATCCGAGCAAACGCCGGGAGCCAACAAGGATTTTTTCTCAGTTCAACGGTGGATAGATGTTTCCGGCTCAGGAAAAGGCGTAACCGTCAGCTGCCCTCAGGGAGGACTTTTTGAAATCGGTGAAATGGTCAACGAGGAGCAGGTCAACCACGGCTACAAAAAATGGAAAAGCACCTACAAGGACGACGCCACGTTGTTCGTTTACCTCATGAACAACTACTGGCACACCAACTACAAAGCCGATCAGGAAGGTGTGGTAAAAATCGACCTTTACCTGCGTTTTCACCAGGACTTTAATGCTACGGCAGCGTACAGGTTCGGAATGGAATCAACACGGCCCCTTATAGTCGTAAGTCGTAAGTCGTAAGTCCGACTTACGACTTACGACTTTTTCACGACACCTGCCCGCCACAACTTGACCCTGCACCTGCGGTACAACCATAACAATGTTGGTTGAGCACGATTTGCCGTTGTTGGAAAGCAAGTTGGTTGAAACCACTGATGTGTTGTTGTTCCCGGGGGGCTTCGATTTTGAGGTCGAGCATCTGGTTGAAATCGCAGTCGTAGAGGTAGCCGTCCCAGCTAACCGACAACGTATTGCGGCACATGAGTCCTTGTACGGCAGCGGGATTAAAAGCATCAACGAGCGATTGCATGTAATCGTGGTAGTTGTCGCTTTCCAAAAGATAATCGAGGAAACGACTGATGGGCATGTTGGTGATGGCGTAGAGGTTGTTGAACAAAACGCCGTGTTTGCGCAGAAGTTGCCTTTTGAATTCAGCTTCCAGAGCTTCCTGGTTGCCGGGCAAAAAGGCGCCTGAAGGGTTGTACACCAAATTCAGTTTGAGCGGTGAGTTTTCCTGGGCATAACCCACTTCATTGAGCAGTCGAAGTGCTTTTATCGAATCATCAAAAACGCCGTCGCCGCGTTGGCTGTCGGTGCGCAGGGCGCTGTAATGCGGCAGGGAGGATACGATTTCGACGTTGTTTTTTGCAAAAAAAGCCGGCAAGTCGTGGTATTTCGGGTTGGCGACGATGATGGTGAGGTTGCACCGGTTCATCACGTGTTTGCCCAGGCGGCGACATTCCTCCACAAACCAACGGAAATGCGGATTCATTTCGGGAGCACCTCCGGTGATGTCGACGGTGTGTATGTCGGTTGCGGCGAGCACTTCCAGGCATTGCTCAAAAGTTTCGCGGCTCATGTTTTCAGCTTTGCGGTCGGGACCGGCATCCACATGGCAGTGTGCGCACGTTTGGTTGCAAAGTTTGCCTACGTTGACCTGAAAAATATCGACCCGTGTTGGCAGCAGCCTACCTTCCGGCAGCTTATCGGCAAATACCGGAAAACGATCATCGTGTTGTTCGGCGCCGTTGAGCACGTTGAGTTGAAAAAAAGTATCTGACAAAGCGCTGTGCCTCGAGGCCAGCGATTTGCTGCGTTGGTGAACACCCATACAAGGAGTAGCTTACGAATTGGTTTAAAGTGACATGTTTTTTACATGGTTCATCATTTGGGTGCTGTAAACCAACGTTGAGCCAGCCCGGATGGCGGCGGCAACCTGTACGGCTTCCATCATTTGTTCCTCATCGGCGCCTTTTTCCAAACAGCCAGACGCATAAGCATCGATGCAGTACGGACATTGAACGGTGTGGGCAACCGCCAGCGCAATAAGCGCTTTTTCACGTTCGGTAAGTGCGCCTTCTTTAAAAACTTCTCCGTACCAGGAGAAAAATTTATCGGCCATGGGTTTTTGCCATTCACCTATGTTTCCAAACTTTTTCAGGTCTTCCGGATCAAAATAGTGTTTCTTCGACATCTTGTTTTTATTAAGAACGTATGGATGGTGCGGTGGTTCATGTTTGCCACCGACAAATAAAAATCAAATTTTGGTCTGGAGGTTCGAAATTTACCGCAGGATACGCAATTTGTTTTTACCACGACAAAACCACACCAAAAGTACCCATGGAACATTTACTGCATTTGCCAACCTTTGATGAGCAAAACCACCTTCAGGGCGTTGTTGAAATACCTGCCGGCACCAACCGGAAAATGGAAATTGACAAAGAAACAGGTGTGATCAGGCAGGACGAGCGCAATGGTCAGCCCCGAAGCATCAGGTTTTTGCCCTATCCCGTGAATTATGGATTTGTTCCATCGACTCGTATGGACAAACACAAGGGCGGTGACGGAGATCCGCTCGATGTGCTTATCCTTTCCGAGTACTTGCCTACAGGCACCGTTTTACCCGTTTTACCGATCGGTTTACTGTTGCTGCAAGATGGTGGCGAGTGGGATAACAAGGTGCTTGCAGTGCCTTCCGACCCGAATTTACGCATCCTGGATGCGGAAAATTGGCATGATTTTCAGCGGCATTACAGCGCCATCCGCCACATCCTGGAGTGGTACTTTATGTATTACGATGGTTTGGGTGTGATGAAAGTTATGGGGTGGGGCGATGAGCACGACGCCGTGGAAGAAGTTAAAAAATGGCAAATTGTTTCCTGATGCCAACCATTTTAAAAGAGGACTGTTAATTTGCAGACTGTTTTCCTTCGTAAACCTGTAGAATGCCAACCCGAGAGTTAACCTTACGCACATCAAGCAACAACACCGAAGCCAGCAACTTCAGATTCAGCATGTTCCGTTCCATCGAAGCTGCCGGCCACGATTGGGATATGGCAGCACCCGAACATGACTTGTTCCTGCAACGCCGGTTTTTGTCTGTGATGGAGTCGCATCCGCCCATCGGTATGCGTTTCGCCTACCTTGTTTTTTATGGCGACAACCAGCCGGTAGGCGTGGCTTTGTGCCAGATCAAGTATTTTAAAGCAGACGACAACATTCAGGACGGTATGGAAGTGCCGGAAAAGGAGCCCTGTTTTTTTACTGGCCTTTCCCGTTGGGTAAAACGATGGGTAGCGGGGAAAGTAGCGGCCGACATCCTGATTTGCGGCAACATGTTGCTTACAGGAGAGCATGGTTTTTACTTTAATGAAGCAAAAATCGGCAAGGAAAAATCGGTTGAACTGCTGGAAAACGCCCTGGTAACCGTTGTGAACGTTTTTGAAAAGGAAGGGGTTAAAATGCCCGTCATTCTTGTAAAAGACCTCACACCCGAACAACGTCCGGTACAAGGTGTTGACCTGGTTAACCACAAAGGATTTGTAGAGTTTGAGATCCAGCCAAACATGGTGTTGCCTTTGCACTACAAGGATTTTGACGACTACCTCCAGTCCATGTCCACCAAATACCGCACGCGCGCCAAACGCGCTTTTAAAAGAATTGAAGGCATCGAAAAAAGGGAACTTACACAGGCGGATATCCAGCGGGAACTTCCCCGTTTGTACCACCTGTACCGCGAAATCGCCCACAATGCAGGTTTCAACATGGTAGATTTGAACGAGCACTACCTGCTTGCTTTAAAGCAGTTTATGCCCGAGGAGTTCCGAATGTATGCCTACTACCTGAACGGCGAGTTGATCGCATTTTACACCACCATCCAAAACGGGGAGGAACTCGAGGCTCATTTTTTGGGGTACGACAAAGTACACAACCACGAATACCAGTTGTACCTCAACATCCTTTACGACATCATTCGTATTGGCATCGATGGGGGGTGCCATCAAATTGTTTTTGCCCGAACGGCGCTCGAAATCAAAAGTTCGGTGGGAGCTTTGCCACGTGATTTGTATTGCTATTTACGGCACCAGCATGTTCTGGCAAACCGATTCACCGGCGCCATGCTCGACTATTTTAAACCGGTGGAAATGTGGCAACAGCGGCATCCGTTTAAAGGGCATGCCCTTAGCGAATAACTGCAAACTGTTCAACCTGCAAAAGAGATGCTGTTTTGATCCACAACAGGTAAACGCCGGGGGTGGGTTTTTCCAAAGAAACAAGATTTGAAACCGCTGCGGTATTGTCTGCACGGCCTTCCCAAACGGTTTTACCTTGAAGGTCGGTAATCCAGCACATGGTGTCGTCGTTTTCAAAGGGCTGTTGTGTTTGCAGTTGGGCACGAACTTCAAAATGCCCGTAGTTTGGATTGGGCACCACCTGGTATTGGTGGTAGAGCAAACGAGGATCGTCTACATTTGAATCGTCGTCGATCCACAACGCCGCATCGTTGGTACAAATGGGCTGCGACTGATCAAAAGTTATGCAGGCACGGTTTAAAATAACCTGTCCGGGCGCGAGAAATGGTTTGGGCCTTACGGTGAACATGACAAACCCAATGGATTGCTCGGCGTTTGAATTGCTGTTGGGGAGGTAGATGTCGTCAAAAAACCAACGGATGATGTTGCTGCTCTCGTCTCTTACGATTTGATAGGCATGGCTGGAAGTAACCATTTCAAATGTGTTGAAATCGAGCCGTGGATCCAGCGTATCGCGGATGATGAGGCTGGTTGCCGTATCGTTTCCTGTGTTTTGAAAACGAATGAGGTAGGTTGCCGTGGCGCCCTCCGCAATTTCCATGGGTGTAAGGACGGCATCGCCCAATACTTGTTTGTCGTTTTGGGCCAAAATAGCGCCTGAAACGATCATGGTCAACAGCAGCAGCAACGTGTGACGGAGGTGTTTCATGCCGTGCATCACTGTAAGAAATGAAAACAGATGATTTTATCGAAGCCGAAGGTAGAGAAATTATCTTTGCCATTTCCAAATTTAACACCTGCATACATGCTGTGGCGTTGGCAAGCTGCCCAATTTTTTGAATTACGATGGTGGCGCAGCTACCTGGCCGGCCAAAAGCCTGAAAATTATTTGGCGTGGAAACGCAGGTATTGGTCTGATTTTTTGGAAAAATCCGAAATTTATCCAACGCCGGGCGCCTGTGTACTGGATGCCGGATGTGGACCTGCGGGTATTTTTACCGTGTTGAAAAAAAACGTGGTATGGGCCGTGGATCCCTTGCTGGATTATTATGATACAAACCTGGAACACTTCCGCAAATCGGACTACCCCTGGGTGCGGTTTGAGGCCGCAAGCATGGAGTCTTTGGACAAGGAAGATTTTTTTGACGTGGTATTTTGCCTCAACGCCGTAAATCACGTTGCAGACTGGACCGCTGCCATGGCTGCATTGGTGCGTGTGTTGAAGCCGGGGGGGACATTGGTTTTGTCTGTCGACGTACACCGGCATGGCTTGTTAAAAACCCTGTTCAGGCTGTTCCCGGGCGATGTATTGCATCCGCAGCAGCACGACCTCAACGATTACGTTTCCTGGCTCGAAAGGTCGGGGATGGCGCCGCTGCGGATGTTTTCCCTCAAAAAAGAAAGGATATTTGAATATTGGGTTCTGGTATGCCGAAAGCCTGAGCTTTAGGAAAACTGAACGAGGTATTTGTTCTTTTTGCCGTTTTCTACCATCATAAACCTACCGTGCAACAATTGTCCCGCGTCGACCACAGCACCCATGTCCATGATTTTGTGTTTGTTGATGGAAATGGCGTTGTTTTGAATGGCTTTTTTGGCTTCGCTGCGGCTCGACAGGATGCCCGTATGGGTGCTCAAAAACTCAAGGATGTCGCAGGACGAATCCAGTATACTTTTGGGTGCAACCGGTGACGGTATTTCGCCGGCAACCATGGATAGGGTAGGCTCGTCGAGTTTCATAAGCGTATCTGCGCCGGCTTTTGGATCGAAAAGCAGTGAGGAAACATTTTGAGCCATTTCAAAGGCTTCACGACCGTGGATACGTTCGGTGATTTCCTCGGCAAAAATCCGTTTGATGGACTGTACGTTTTCGTTGGCCTCCAGGGCTTCGATTTCCTGTTGTGTTTTGAAAGAAAAATAACGCAGAAATTTGCCCAGGTCCCGGTCGTCGGCATTGATCCAGAACTGGTAAAACTGATAAGGTGTGGTGAGTTCCGCATCTAGCCACAGGTTGCCTTGTTCGCTTTTGCCAAATTTGGTGCCGTCGGCTTTGGTAAGCAGGGGCGTTGTAACGGCGTACAGTTTGGTTTCGTCAATTTTGCGTGCCAGTTCGATGCCTGAGGTAATGTTGCCGTATTGGTCGCTTCCGCCCATTTGCAGGGTGATGCCGTGTTCGCGGTGGAGCATGACAAAGTCGTAACCCTGCAGCAGTTGGTAGCTGAATTCGGTGAAAGAAATACCGGAATCGCCTTCAATGCGGCGTTTAACGCTTTCTTTCGACATCATGTAGTTCACCGTGAGAAACTTACCCACGTCGCGCAGGAAATCGAGCACGCTCATATTGGCGTAGAAGTCGTAATTGTTCACCATGTGGGCCTGGTTGGGTTTGCCAGGCGAAAAATCGATGAGTCTTTCAAACTGCATGCGCTGGTGTGCAATGTTGCGTTCGAGCTCCTCGATGGTTTTGGTGTCGCGTTCCTTGTCCTTAAAACTGGGGTCGCCGATACGTCCGGTCGCGCCGCCCATGAGCACAAAAGGCTGGTGCCCTGCGCGTTGCAGGAATTGCAACAACATGATTTGCACGTAGTTGCCTATGGTGAGCGAGGGGGCAGTGGGGTCGAAACCTATGTAACCGCGCACGATGCCGGTTTTGAGGTGTTCTTCGAGTCCGGGAGTCGTGTCGTGTATGAGTCCGCGCCAGCGGAGTTCGGATAGAAAATCCATATTTTTTGAGTAGCTGTTGTTGAATGGGCTTTGCGGGTGCAAAAGTAGACGCTTGCGCGGGTATTTTCCATACCTTGCAAAAGACTTCTAAAAGGATGTTGCTTTACCTTTACCCCTGCTAAAACGCATCTGATTTGAATCTGCCTCTATTTATAGCCCGCCGCATCGCACAATCCGGCGGCAAAAATTTTTCCCGACTCATCATCCGCATCGCAACCGTCGCCGTTGCGCTCAGCGTTGCCGTGATGATCGCAGCTTCTGCACTTATTGCAGGTTTCAAAACTGAAATCAGTCGAAAGATTTTTGAGTTCTGGGGGCACCTGCACCTGTCGACTTCCATGTACACGCTTTCCGAGCCTACACCCATTCCCGTCGATCAGCCCTTTTATCCTTCCATTGATACCGTCAGGTCTTTGTCGTTCCCTGTTGAAGAAGCAATCCTGGGTTTTGCCACCGGCCGTACAGTGTCGCAAAAAACGCATGGCGGAATACGGCACATCCAGGTGTATGCCCTGAAACCGGGCATCATTCGTACCAAAACGGCCATGGAGGGTATTTTGCTCAAAGGCCTCGGTAAGGATTACGATTGGGAAAACATAAAACCATACCTGTTGGAAGGCAGGCACATAGCATTAAACGATTCGGCACCCTCCCGCGACATTGTGCTCAGCAGGCAAACTGCCGACCGTTTGCAGGTTGGGGTGGGCGACAAATTTGTGGTACATTTTGTAAAAGAAGGTGAACAACTGCGACGCCTTTTTCAGGTCTGCGGCATTTACAAAACCGGCCTTGAAGAGTACGACCGAAAATTTGCGCTTTGTGATATCCGGCAAGTGCAAAACTTGCTGGGATGGCAGGAGAATGAAGTGGCAGGTTTTGAAATCTGGCTCGACGATATCCGGGATCTTGATGTGTACAACGATTTCATGTATGAGGAAATCCTTCCGGGCGACATGCTTTCCGCAACCATCCGCGAACGTTTTCCGGCCATTTTTGAATGGCTTCAGCTTCAGGATATCAATGAAGTGGTCATCATGGGGTTGATGTTGCTTGTTGCAATCATCAACATGATCACCGCGCTTTTGGTGCTTGTGCTCGAACGAAGCAACATGATCGGCATTTTAAAAGCATTGGGTGAAAACAACAACCGCATCCGCTGGATTTTCCTTTACCATGCTGCACTGATTACCATGTGGGGATTGTTGTGGGGCAATTTGTTTGGACTGGGATTTTGCTGGCTCCAACACACTTTCCACTTCATCAGTCTCAACGAAGCCGATTATTACCTTGCTTATGCGCCTATAAAAGTGGAGTGGCTTACCCTGCTGCTTATCAATGTGGGTACGCTGGTCATTACCTTGGTGTTTTTATTCGTGCCCTCCATGATTGTTGCACGTGTCACGCCTGTGAAGGCGATTCATTTCAAATAAACCGGGCCACCGTGCGTATTCAAACTGCCGTTTTACGATGGAAACGCCTGATACTCAACGTCAGCCGTTTCCTGCCGGGCAAGCTACCGGTTACACATGCCTACCCACCCGGTAGGGGATGGGCGTTTGTAGAGCTGCCATTCCGTGTACTGGATGTTTTGTTCATACCGGAACTTTTGATGCTGCTGCACCGATTGTTCAAATTTCGCACAAGGAAACTTAATGAACACGAGGAAAAACTCGTGCACCGCTACTTCGGTAACCGAATAAACACCCGCAACATCCGCATCGACGAAAAAGCGCGTCTCGGTAAAAGGCGCTACGGATCAGCCTACGTTTCTTTCGAGGTCATCAACAGCTGGGGTCCCATGAATGATGTGCTTTTTATCCACGAAATGGTACACGTTTGGCAATTTCAAACGCATGGATCGGTGTACATACCGCGGGCATTGTGGGCCCAGCGTACGGAAAAGGGCTACAATTACGGCGGTGTTCCGGCGCTTAAAATGGCTGTTTTGCAGGGCCGAATACTGGCGGACTTCAACTACGAACAGCAGGCCGACATCATCAGTGATTTTTTTTGTTTGCAAAACAACCTGAAACCCCGCTGGTGCGGACCGGAAGACGTGGCGGCTTTGCCCGTGTTTGAAACGTTGATTTATCCTTTCGGTCAATTTTAGGTCACGAAGCCATCCTGTAACCTGCCTTGTCAATCCACTGTCTACCTTTGCAAATCAAGTAGCAAGTGGCAAGTAGCAAGATGGCTTGCACCCGCCACTTGCTACTTGCCACTTGCCACTTGCCATTAGTAACTTGCTACTTGCCACTAATTTATGCAAAACAACGAACACCTCTTCCTGCGCGCCGCTGCCGGCGAATCCACCGAACGTCCACCCGTATGGCTCATGCGCCAGGCCGGTCGTATTTTGCCCCAATACCGCGCATTGCGATCCAATTTTCCCGACTTTAAAGCTTTTGTAAAAACACCGGAAGCCGCTGCGGAAGCTACCGTTCAACCTGTGGATGAATTGGGTGTGGATGCTGCGATCATTTTTTCAGATATTTTGGTGGTGCCGGAGGCCATGGGACTCAACTACGAAATGATTGAGAGCAAGGGTCCAAAATTCCCCACCGTGATCCGTTCACAACATGACGTGGATGCCCTGATAACCGGCGAAGATGCCGCTTCAAAGCTGCAATACGTGTACGATGCCCTGCGCCTTACCAGCAAACTGCTCAACGGCAGGGTACCCCTCATCGGTTTTGCAGGTGCACCCTGGACCTTGCTTGCGTACATGGTGGAAGGTGGAGGCAGCAAAACGTTTTCCGAAGCGCGCCGCTTTTTGTACACCAACCCCGTGGCAGCCCACGCTTTGTTGCAAAAAATCACCGACACCACCATTGTTTACCTGAACGCTCAGGTACAGGCCGGCGCACAACTTGTTCAGGTGTTTGATTCCTGGGCCGGCGAACTCACGCCCGAACAATACCGCACCTTTGCCGTGCCGTATTTGCAGCAAATTTGTAACGGCGTTACTGGTGTGCCCAAAACTGTTTTTGCCAAAGGCGCATGGTTTGCTTTGGAAGACCTTGCCGAACTGCCTTGTCAGGTGGTGGGGCTCGACTGGAACATAACTCCGGCATTCGCCCGCGCCCGTTTGGGTGAAAACATGGTTATGCAGGGCAATTTTGACCCTTGTGCCTTGTATGATTCGCCCAAAAGTATTGAAACGGGTGTACACGAAATGATACGGCAGTTTGGTCCTGGCAAACACATCGTCAACCTGGGCCACGGTGTTTATCCCGATACGCCACTGGACGGCGTTCGTGCATTTGTTGATGCCGTAAAAAACTACAGGTATTGATCAGGCATTCGGCGCCGGCGGTTCAAAATTGAGCCAGAACGTCGTGCCTTTTCCTTCGTGGCTTTCAAAGGCTATTTCACCGTTCATCAGCTCCACATAACGTTTGACAATGTAGAGCCCAAGTCCGGTGCCCTGGATGTTGCCGGCGTTGGTTGCCCTGAAAAAGCGACTAAACAGGTGTTTTTGGTCGGCTTCCGGTATGCCCATACCACTGTCGTGAATGCGGATGGAAACGTGTTCGTTTTTCACCGCCGTTTCCACCATGATGGGTTTGTTTTCCGGCGAATACTTGATGGCATTGGAAAACAGGTTGATCAAACTGTGTTTCATCAGACCCGGATCGAGCATTACAATTTCCTCGCCCCGGTGTTCGTAATGGAAGGTTTGTCCCGGTTTAAACAAAGGTTTAAGTTCCGAGGCCACGTCTTCTACCGTTTGCTTCAGGTTCATTTGTTGTGCTTCCGGAGCAGTTTTACCTTCTTCAAGTTTTCCCAGCGACAAAAATTCGGTGAGGATGGTGTTCAGGTTGTTTACTGCTGTTTTGATTTTGGTGGCGTGTTTTTGGATGTTTTCGTAGTCCTTCCGATCGGCGTAGGTATGTACCAGCGCTGCGCTGGACAAAACGGTGCTGAGCGGTGTCCTGAACTCATGGGATGCCATGGATACGAAGCGACTTTTTAATTCGCCGAGTTCCCGTTCGGCTTCGAGGGCTTCAGCCAATTCATTTTTGGTTTTTTCAAGCGCTTTGGTGCGATCGCGGATTTTTTCCTCAAGTCCTTCGTTCAGGCTTTGGAGGTCGCCGGCAAGTTGTTCCAGTTTCAGGTTTTGCCGAACAATACGTTGCTCATGTTCTTTGCGAATGGTATTGTCTATAACAAAGGCCATCACGAACTCGCCTTCGATGGTTTTGAAAGGGCTCAGGCTGACTTCAATGGGAAATTCGGTGTTGTCTTTACGTACGGCGTACAAGTCCAGTCCGATGCCCATAGCCCTGGGTTTGGGGTCGG
>JADLBE010000197.1 GCA_020847915.1 Saprospiraceae bacterium
AAAAAATCGGGCGGTTCCTGGAAATGGGGAAGCGCGTTTCAATAAAATTGACCACATTAGGCACATAAGTTTACTAAGGCACATTAGAAAACATCTCTAATGTGCCTTAGTAAACTTATGTGCCTAATGTGGTTAAAAAACATCGGATTCATCCGAAATCCCAGACCATTCGTCGTTTATCCACCCCTTCTTGCAACTTGCCACTTGCGACTTGCAATTTTTCCATACATCTTTGTGATATCAAAACGATATCATAAAAACATCAGATCATGGAAAAGATTTTTAAACCAGCTTCAGGTTGGCTCATGTTGTTCGTCATGTTGGCAATGATTGCCGTCGGCATTATCCTGGTTTCACAAAAAATGTTTGTGCCTGGCATTATTTTGCTGATTGTAGCCCTCGCCATCATCGCGCCTGGTTTCCTCGCCATTGAGCCCAACAGTACCCGGGTGCTTACCTTGTTCGGCACGTACATCGGCAGCGCCAAAGAGAGCGGCTTCTTTTTTGCCAACCCTTTTTTCACCAAAAAGAAAGTATCGCTGCGCGCCGTTACGCTCGACCTGCCGGTGATCAAAGTCAACGACAAACAGGGCAACCCGATCATGATCGGCGCCGTGTTGGCCTACCGCGTTGAGGATACGTTCAAAGCAACGTTTGCGGTGGAGCATTATTCCGAATTTGTAAAAATTCAAAGTGAAGCCGCTGTGCGCAAACTGGCCGGCCACTACAGCTACGACAACCTTGAAGACGAAGAGGCTACCGTTACCCTGCGCGCCAGCTCCGACGAGGTGAACAACCAATTGGCCCTTGAAATCAGCGAAAGACTCGAAATTTCAGGCATACAAATCATCGAAGCCCGCATCAACCACCTCGCTTATTCCACCGAAATCGCAGGCGCCATGTTGCAGCGCCAGCAGGCAACCGCCATCGTGGCCGCGCGAAGCAAAATCGTGGACGGCGCCGTGGGCATGGTGGAAATGGCACTCGAACAATTGTCCAAAAAAGGCATCATCGAACTCGACGACGATAAAAAAGCAGCCATGGTCAGCAACCTCATGGTAGTGCTTTGCGGCGATCGCAACGCGCAGCCCGTGCTGAATACCGGCACGCTGCACCAATAACAAACGCCATGGCTGGAAAAAAATCATTCGTTTTGCGCATCGACGAACAAACGTTCGCCGCCCTCGAAAAGTGGGCGGCGGACGAGTTTCGCAGCGTGAACGGCCAACTGGAATGGATCATACACAACGCGTTGAAAGAGGCGAGACGGACGAAGGGAAAGTCGGAGGGGAAATCGGGGGACGGGAAGATTGAATGACGAAATACGAAATACGAGATTTGAAATTTGAATTTTTTTGTTCTGTGGTGAGCCTGGGATGGAGCGCTGCTGTTTGTCTGAATCAGGATTCTCAGGATTTTAGGATTTACATGATTTTGCGCTCTAAAAAGGTTTGTTGATTCCTTTTTCACAGACCAAAATCATGTAAATCCTAAAATCCTGTGAATCCTGATTCAGACAAAAAAGCAACGTGAGCAATCAGGCGTTTGTGGAGCATTCAAATTTCAAATTTCGTATCTCGTATTTCAAATTCCACAATTGCCAGACTTCTTCTGATCTTAATCTGCTATTTTCACCGCAAAATAGCCAACCGCATGCAGCTTCGTTTACCTGCAGTCATCCTTTGCCTGCTTACCGCTACACAGATTCAAGCCCAAATCACGTTTCCCAAAGCCGCACCTTCCGACGAGCGGCCCGGACTGTTCGCCCTCACCGGCGCAACGGTTTTTGTGGATTACAAAACACGCATCGACAGCGCCACGCTCATTGTTCGCGACGGCAAGGTGGAAGCCTGCGGCAAAGGACTCGCCGTGCCCAAAGATGCCGTGCATGTCGATTGTAAAGGCAAAACCATTTACCCGGCTTTTATCGACCTGTACGCCGGCGGTTTTGGCCTACCGGCTCCTGCCGCTGAAGGCAAAGCGCCCACGCAAAGACCCCAGCAATACAGCAACAAACAAGGAGCGTTCTCCTGGAACGAAGCTTTGAAACCCGAATTTGATGCAGCAAACACATACGCCTCCGACGCCAAAGCCGCAGAGGAATGGCGCAAAATTGGTTTCGGTACATTGCTGGTGCACCGTCCCGACGGCATCTCCCGAGGCACAGGTGCACTTGTGGCCTTGTCTGATCTGCGGGAACACGAAAGCATTCTAACCACACAAGCCAGTCACCATTTGTCGCTGCGCAAAGGCACCAGCACGCAGGATTATCCGCAGTCGCTCATGGGCGCCGTGGCCCTGCTGCGCCAAACCTACCTCGACGGCACCTGGTACCAAAACACGGGTTACAAGGAAGAAACCAACCTCTCTTTGGCCTCCTGGAACAAGGTGCAAACGTTGCCCCAGGTTTTTGAAGCGGGCGACAAACTCGACATCCTGCGCATCAGTACGTTGGGCAAAGAATTTGGAAAAACATACATCGTCAAAACCAACGGCGACGAATACCAACGCCTCGACGCCATCAAAGCCACCGGACAATCGCTCATCGTTCCGATGGTTTTCCCGGAAGGTTACGACGTACGCGACCCTTACGACGCCATGAACGTTTCCCTGCGTGAACTCAAACACTGGGAACTGGCGCCAACCAACCCGGCACGACTTGCAGGTGCAGGCATACCGTTTGCCCTGACGACCTCGGGTTTGAAAGACAAAAACAAGTTTTTTGAAATCCTGCGCAAAGTCATCGAAAACGGTCTGACCGAAGAACAGGCGCTCAAAGCACTCACGTTTGAACCCGCCACCATGCTTCGTGTTTACGACCGCGTGGGCAGTTTGGAAAAAGGAAAAACGGCAAGTTTTATCGTTTGCAACGGCAATATTTTCCAAAAAGAAGGTAAAATCCAACAAACCTGGGTGCAAGGCAAACGTTTCGACATTCAAATGACACCGGTACAAACCATGCCGCTGGGCGACTACTTCCTCGGGGTCGATTCCGTCAATTACACGCTGCTCGTTAAAGGCAAACCCGAAGCTCCTGAAGCGCAGGTGATGAAAGCCGACAGCAGCAAGGTAAAAGCTACCCTTAGCCTCAGCAACAACGGACTGATCAGTATTTCCTTCCAGCCCGACACGTCGGGCAAGGAAGTGATCACGCTTTCGGGCGTCGCCGGTCCGGACGGATGGAAAGGCAACGGCAACCTGCCCGATGGCTCCTGGATAAACTGGAACGCTTTCCTCGTCAAGGCAGGCAAACCGGAAACACCGAAAAAAACACCGACGTCCGCCAAATCGGAAATGGGCGCTGTGGTGTATCCTTTTACGGCGTTTGGTACCGCCACACCGCCCAAATCGGAAACGGTACTCATCAAAAATGCAACGCTGTGGACCAATGAAAAAGACGGCGTGATCAAAGGCGCCGACATCATCCTGCGCAACGGAAAAATTGACCGCTACGGCAAAAACCTGCCCGCACCAAGCGGCGCACGTGTGATCGACGGCACCAACAAACACGTGACGGCAGGCATCATCGATGAGCACTCGCACATCGCCGTGGCCCGTTCAGTGAACGAAGGCACCCAGGAATCGTCGGCCGAAGTGCGCATCGGCGACGCCCTCGACTCGGAAGACATCGACATCTACCGGCAACTCGCAGGAGGCGTCACCACAAGCCACCTTTTGCACGGCTCAGCCAACCCGATCGGCGGACAAACACAACTCATCAAACTGCGCTGGGGCGCCACACCGGAGGATCTGAAATTTAAAAACTGGACCGGACAAATCAAGTTCGCCCTCGGCGAAAACGTGAAACAAAGCAACTGGGGCGACAACAACCGCAGCCGCTACCCGCAAACCCGCATGGGTGTTGAACAGGTTTTTGTGGACTACTTCACCCGCGCCCGCGCCTACGGCGATGCGTTGAAAAAAGACAAAAATACCCGCCGCGACATCGAACTCGATGCCCTGCTCGAAATCCTGGAAAGCAAACGTTTCATCACCTGCCACTCCTACGTACAAAGCGAAATCACCATGCTGATGCGTGTGGCCGAACAATTCGGATTCAAGGTCAATACGTTTACCCACATCCTCGAAGGTTACAAGGTGGCCGATAAAATGGCCAAACACGGAGCGGGTGGCAGTACGTTTTCCGACTGGTGGGCCTACAAACACGAGGTGTTCGAGGCCATACCGTACAACGCCAAAATGATGCAGGACCGCGGTGTGGTCGTGGCCATCAATTCCGACGACGCCGAAATGGCCCGCCGCCTCAACCAGGAAGCGGCCAAAGCGGTGATGTACGGCGGCATGAAAGAGGAGGACGCCCTGAAAATGGTGACCCTCAATCCGGCGAAACT
>JADLBE010000198.1 GCA_020847915.1 Saprospiraceae bacterium
CTCCAATGTCTGAATTTACACGAACACCCCACCCCATGCCGTTGAAATTTGGGTAAAAAGTACAATGCGTGTCCGGCCGACGGCCATACACGCATTGTACTTTTTACCCAAATTTCAACGGCTACTTTTTCTTTTTGTTTTTCTCCTCCTGAACGCGCTGTTGTTCTTTCACGGCGTTTTCGAGGCGCTCGCGGAAACCACCCGTCTTTTTGGGTTTGTTTTTGTTGATCTCCAGCTGCACTTTTATTTTTTCGTGGTCTATGAGCCATTGTTTGGTCACCACCGTTTGTCCGATGTTCAGCAGGTTGCTGAAACAGAGGTAAAGCGTCAGACCCGAAGCGAAGTTGTTGAAGAAAAACATGAACATGACGGGCATGGCGTACTGCATGTACTTCATCATTTTCATCTGGTCGTTGGCCATGGCCGAGTTGTCCATCTGCTTCATCGAGTACCAGGTATACCACAGTGTGGTGATCACCCAAATGATCGTGAAGGCGCTGATGTGGTTGCCAAAACCGGGCAGGAAAAACGGCAGTTTCATGGCTACGTCGTAGCTGGAAAGGTCGGTTGCCCAAAGGAAACTTGCCTGGCGGAACTCGATGGCGGCCGGGAAGAATCGGTAAAGTGCAAACCAGATGGGCATTTGCAGCAAAATCGGTAAACATCCCCCAAGAGGGTTCACCTTGTATTCGCTGTAAAGTTTCATGGTTTCCATCGACATGGCCTGCTGGTCGCCGCCATGTTTTTTCTTCAGTTGCTCGAGTTGTGGTTTGAGCGAAGCCATGCGGGCCTGGCTGTACACCATTTTGTAGGTAAGCGGGTAAAGCAACAGTTTTACCAGCAACGTGAGCATGAGGATAACGATGCCTTCGTTGCCGATGAACCGGCCCAGAAATGCAAAAATGGGTTGGATCACCCAGCGGTTGATGGCGCCGAAAATACTTGCGCCAAAAGGAATGATGTCTTCCAGCGATACATCGTAAGCATGCAGGCGGTCAAATTCGTTGGGACCGGTGTACATGCTCATGTTCATAACCCCTTGTCCTACAGGAATATCGGCGGTGGTTTTGAGAATTTTCAGGTCCTGATCGTTGTCGCCCAAAACTTGTGTTACCCCTACAAACTGGGAAAACTGGAAGTCTCTGGCGATGATCGACGTGTTGAAAAACTGGTTGGAGTGGCTGAACCACTGCACGGGTTGTGTGCCCAGATCTTCGGTGTCGTTTTCCCGGCAATTGCAGTAGTCGGGCGACTCGTCGGCAGCTTTAAAATACACACTCGACATGGTGCGCTCGTAGGTCTGGTTTTTTTCCAGTTTGTCGAGGTGGTTCACCCAGTTGAGGCTGATTTTTTGTTTGTCCTGTGGCATAATGCCCAGGATTTTGGAAGCGTCGATTTTGTAATCGAGGTTGTAATTGTCGGCGCTGAGGGTGTATTGCTGCTCGAAGTAACGTCCCTGTCCGGCATCGGCGCGGAATGTGATCGTGTTACCACTGACGGTTGGCGTAAAATAGAGGTCCGACGATTTGACACTTCCCGTGGCAGTTTGCGCTGCGGGAATAAACAACTCGAACACGTTTTTTTTGTCTTCCAGCAAATAAACGGGCGTTTTAACGTCGTTTCCGGCTGTATCGGAGTTGATCTTTTCGTATTTTTTCAACAACACTTCGCGAATACGTCCGCCTTTGTTGCTGAAAACAACACGAACAAGGTCGTTTTCCAAAACGCTGAGTTGTTCACTGCCCGTACCTGCTGCTGCAAATGGACCAAGTTTGGCGGCCATGAGGGCGTTGCCGATGGAGTCGGGCGTGCCTGTGGTTCCCGGGGAAGCAACGGCGGCGGCAGGTGTTCCTGCGTCGGATGAACCTGCTGCGGGTTGTTGCACGGCAGGTGTTGGTGTGGTTGGTTGGGCGGGCTGTTCCTTATCGGGCGCCGAATACTGCATCCATACATAAAGGAGCAGGAAAATGATGCCCATGCCGATGAAGGTGCTTAAATTATTCTGTTTTTCTTCCATGGTGTTGTCGCCGTTCCGGCATGCGTTTCCGATGTTGTTTTTTGATCAACGGAATTGAATTTGCAGGAAAATGTCTTTTTAAATCCTTAGAAATCAGCGTTATCAATCTTGCAAATCTCAAGATCCTAAAATCCTGATTCAAAAGGCACGCAAAGGTACGACAAAACCCGCGCTCGTCATGCAAACACGTGTTACTTTTGCCGCTGTTTACCGCCGCACACCTGCAAACACCGGACCGGCGTCCGGAAATTTTCGACTTACCCGTCAAAACAAACATCATGGACATCGCCAAAATACCCTCTCCCTGTTTTGTACTTGAAGAATCAAAGCTGCGCAAAAACCTGCAACTCATCGACAGCGTACAGCGCGAAGCGGGGGTTTCCATCATCCTGGCTTTTAAAGGTTTTGCCATGTGGAGCACCTTTCCCATCGTACGCGAATACCTGCCCGGCGCAACCGCTTCTTCGCTCAACGAAGCGCGCCTTTGTTTTGAAGAAATGAAGGTGAAAGCGCATACCTATGCCGTAGCCTACACGCCAAGGGAGTTCGGGAAAATTTTGACCTATTCAAGCCACATCACGTTCAATTCGCTGAGCCAATACAGGCGTTTCCGCGGTCGTGTGGCCAAACACACCGAAAAAATCAGCATGGGCATCCGGGTCAATCCGGGATGGTCGCCCGTGGGCACCGACCTCTACAATCCGGCCGCTCCAGGCTCGCGTTTGGGTGAATCGGTGGAAAATTTCAAAGGCAAATTGCCGGAAGGCATCGAAGGTTTGCATTTCCACACCCTTTGCGAAAGCACAAGTTTTGATCTGGAACGCACACTCGAGATTTTTGAAAAACAATTCGGCGCCTTTTTGCCCCATTTGAAATGGGTGAATTTCGGCGGCGGACACCTGATGACCCGCGCCGGCTACGATGTGCCGCACCTCATCGCCACGCTCAAAAATTTCCGTAAACGGTACCCGAACCTGGAAGTCATCCTCGAACCCGGCAGTGCCATCGCCTGGGAAACGGGAGTTTTGGTAGCTACCGTGTTGGATGTGGTCAAAAACAAAGGTGTCAAAACAGCCATCCTCGACGTGTCTTTCACGGCACACATGCCCGATACCCTTGAAATGCCTTACCGACCACGCATACAAGGCGCTGTAACCGAACCCGGGCCAGCAGCGCCCAACCAATTTCGACTGGGTGGCGTAAGTTGCCTCAGTGGCGATTTTATGACCGAATATGCCTTTGATAAACCCCTCAAAGTGGGTCAAAAGGTGGTTTTGGAAGACATGATCCACTACACCATGGTCAAAACAAGCACCTTCAATGGTGTTACACACCCCAGCATCGCCATCTGGCGCCCCGATGGAAAACTGGACGTGGTGCGGAAATTTGGATACAACGATTACAAAAAGCGGCTGTCGTAGCTGATTTCGTGCAGAGATTATTAACTAAAAGGGGTTTCGCACAGATTTCCACAGATTTCCGCACAAATTTCCACAGAAAAACATGTCTAATTCTGTGAAAATCTGAGCTAAAATCTGTGGAAATCTGTGCGAAACCCCTCTTAGTTAATAACCTCTGCGCGAAACCCCTTTACTCAGTTGTTCGTTTTCCTGATGATTTCCCGCGTTTTTTTATCAAAAAACGGCACCGAAATACTAAACACAAACCGCAGCCGATCCCATTCGAGGGTGGCTGTTTTGGTGGTATCAAAAATATCGTCCTCATCCCCGATCGGAAAGTTAACCGGTCTTGCGATCCCTTGTTTACCTCCGGTGATGGTTGCGCCAAGGGTTAAGTCGACGCTCGCTACATTGAGCACAATCCCACCTGCAAAGTGGTATAAATTGGCGGTAAACGTGCTGTTCGACACGGTGGGCAGGTTGCTGGAAAAACCGGTGAGGTTTTCAGGAATGGCGGAGAAGTCGGAACACAAGCTGGCATAAAACGAAATTTCGTCCCTGATGTAGATTTCCGCTCCTACACCAACATTGATCACATCATCAAAACGGTCCGTCAAACGAAACCGAATGGTATCTCCTGTACTTTGGCTCACATGGTCTCTGGCTTCGAGAATGGTGTAGTTTTTTACATCGGAAAACCATTCGGTACTGAAGTGGATGCGGCTTCTTTTTATGGGCACCGTAAACCCAAAGCCTACGGACAATGGGGTGTGCCGTTTTGTACCGAGGCCGAATTGCCGGCTTGTGGTGTATTCGTCGGTGTAGGAGGAATCTATGCCGGTAAAAATTTTGTCGTAGGTATAATCGCCCCTTCCTTTAAGGGCAATGACGGGTGTGGTCAGCGTTAGGCCCCATGCTATTTTTCGGAAAGTTGAAGCTAACCCGGCTTTCCAGATCAATCCGTAGTGTAAATAACTGATTTCTCTTGCAAATTGGTAACTGACTACGTCGTTTGTTTGGGACAGTGCCTGAAGGGCAAAATTGGAACCTTTGCCCACGTCCAGGATGGATGCATTGGTGGTAATACCTACGCTCAGACGTTCGTTGATGGGGTAAGACCATGCCAGTGAAAACCATTGCTCTTTGGCTGTTGATCGCAGTTGCATGCTGCCTCCAAAGTACTCCTCCCCGGGAAACTGGTCGATCACATCGCTGTACACCTCCTCACTGTAACCGACGTTCATGTCGAAATTTTGCCGAAGCAGGACGGCATAAGCGAAAGTGTGTTTTTTTAAAAAACTAAGATTGAACGAACCTGCGATCAAACTTGGAATGCCCCCGAAGTTCGATTTGTTGGCATTTTTATTTTCGCCAAAAGCATTTTCAAGTTTGTAACGGTTCCATTCGTACACGTTGGCACTGATGAGAAAGGATGGGTTTTTTATCAGTCCAAGCCTGGCCGGATTGTAATACACGGCGCCCAAATCTTCCACACCGCCGATCACCGAATTGCTCAGCAACATGGATTTGGTACCGTATTGCTGTGTCCAGAAATGACCTTCCTGGGCATAACATTCTGAAGCGCCGGTGGCTAAGCCAACAATGATCAACAGTATGCCGTATGCCAGGTGGTATTTTTTCATCAGGAGTGACTTTTAAAAAGGTGGCAGCTCAAAGAGGAATAGAATACCTTTTAATTTTTAAAATACAGCCAACCCGCAAGTGGTATTAATCATATAGTTGCCGGTATCGGGGTTTTGCGCGCCGCCTGCGAAATTCCAGCCACTGGCATCTTTCCATTTTCCTGTGCCAGAATCCAGGTAAAAATACCATTGAATGTAGTCATCAGGAAAATGGTAAAAATCGCCGTAATAAATCAGTTCATCGCCGTTTTTGTCTACATACCGCAACGTTCCGAGGCATTTGTAAGCATGAAACAAAGGATCGTAATAATAATTGGAAATTTTCAAAGTTGTTGAATCGCCATTCAGATCGCCAATCCAATAACAGCCTCCGGAAACACGGTAGTTTTTTGGCAGCGTTGTAAAACTGCTGTCGGGAGCCATTACATCGTAAAAACCTGCAACAGAATCAATCATCAG
Source organism: Saprospiraceae bacterium (assembly GCA_020847915.1). Classification (GTDB taxonomy): domain Bacteria; phylum Bacteroidota; class Bacteroidia; order Chitinophagales; family Saprospiraceae; genus M3007. The sequence goes on from JADLBE010000198.1 coordinate 5,520, forward strand.
TGTCAGGTTGCAGGAGAACGAATTGTTCTGTTCTATCGAGGGTTCCTCTTTAACACACGAAGCAAAAAAAGTGGTGAGGAGCAGCAGGGAAATAAACCATAGGTTTTTCATGGTGTTGGTCGGGTTGGTAGGTCTTGTAAAAATAAAAAAGTCATCTGACCCTGCATAGGATTCAAATGACTTTTTAAGTTTCGACCAATCGAATAAGAGATTACCCGACCAACCGACCAACCGACCGACCGACCAACGTGACCAACCGTCTAGTTGACAAAAATAAAGTACATCAACAGCATCAAAACTACCGTAGAGATGGCTACGATGAGCAGGAAACGGCCGTTTTCTTCCTTGTCTTTCTGTTTGACTTCTTGTTTGGTGGTTTTGTGTTTTGGTAGTGACATGGCGGAAAAATTTAAATGTATAAATCTGTATAACAAAGGTAACATGCTCTAA
>JADLBE010000199.1 GCA_020847915.1 Saprospiraceae bacterium
ATGTCGCGGCAGGGAATGATGAGGGCCATGGTAAAAATCAGGATTTGCGGTACAGAATAAAGAACAACAACCAAGCCATTGCAGCGCCTGCGGTGTTGGCGATCATGTCGTCGAATTCAAAAAAACGGCCGGGAAAATACGCGCCCTGGATGTATTCCATCATGGCGCCCCAGGCGGAAGCAAAGGTAAACATTCCGAAGCCCTGCATCAAGGTTAAAGCATTACCTGGCCGGTAGCGGCGAAATGCGCGCAGCCCCAGCCACACCAACACACCGTACACAAAGGCATGCACCAGTTTGTCGGGCGCCACCAGTTTGAATTCCGGCGCCGGCAAAGAAGGCATCACCGACATAACAGTAAGGGTTACAAGCCAAAAAAAGGGAAGAAGAAACGGGCGAAGGGTCATAAAGAGCGGTAGTTGTCATCCCAGCGAAGCGTGGGAACAGAATGCGGAATTTTGTCATCCCAGCGAAGTGTGCGAACAGAATGCGGAATTTTTGTCATCCCAGCGAGGAACGGAATCAAAACTATGGCTGGGCATCCAATCCCATCCATCCCAATCCACCCATCCCATAAAATCCCCAATCCCAAAAATCCCCAAAATCCGGGTTAAGACAGTTTATTTTTTATAATAATGCACCCCCGCCCCGAACACCCAGCCTTCCTTGCCCGATTTGGTGCGGATTTTCACCCAATGGTCGGTCGTTTTTTTGCCATCCAGATTGATTTCCTGTGTCCATTCGGTTTTTTTGTTGAGGAAAAACACCTTGTCGTTGAGTTTCAGGGTAGCCACAGCCACGGCTTTGGGATTGGGCTCGGAGCGCACGTTGAGGCCATCGATGACCACATACAGCGTCGGGTACGTTTCGGGTTTAACGTCGGAGGCTTTGCTTGCGGTGGTGGTGGTGGTTTGCGCTTTTTCGGGTGAAACCTCCTTGAGTTTGGGCATCACACCTTTGGGCAGGGTGGTTGGTTTTTTCACCACCGGTGTATCCACAACTTCGGGTTTAACCGTGGGTTTGGGGGCTGCTTTCACCTCTGTTTTGGTTGTGTCGCGGCGTTTGGCACGCCTGCCCTTTTCTTCATCTTCGAGCAGTTCTTCCTGATGCCGTGCCGTAACGGCCCGTTTGTCGTTGCATTTGGAGATCATCCAAAGCGTTACGCTAAGGAAAAAAACAACAACAAGGATTGATTCTATGCGTGGGATTTTCATGGTGCTGCAAAAGTGCGAAGAAGGGCGTAAATTTACCCACAAATTAACGTTTCACCATCCCCCGCTGCGCCGCGACCTGTGATGGACCATGTCCGATTCTTTGATCCACCAAATTGCCCTCACGCGTTTGCCGCAGGTGGGGGCCGTCACGGCCAAAACCCTCGTTAGTTATTGCGGCAGCGCCGAAGCCGTTTTTAGTGCCACCAAACGCGAGCTGTTGCGCATTCCCGGCATAGGACAAGCAACCGTAGCCGGCTTGCGGCCTGCCGAAGCCTTGCAACAGGCTGAGCGCGAAGTGGTTTTCCTCGAACAAAACGGTGTTGAAGCATTTTTTTACACCGACAGCCGGTACCCGCAACGCCTGCGACAAAATACCGACTGTCCGGCACTGCTCTTTTTTAAAGGTTCCGACCCCGCCCAACTCGACGCCGCACGCATCGTAGCCGTGGTAGGCACACGGCAACCAACCGACTACGGAAGGGGCCTGTGCGAAGAACTCATCGACGGATTGTTGCCGCTCAATGTTGTGATGGTGAGCGGCCTGGCTTTCGGCATCGACATCACGGCCCACCGCCGCGCCTGTCAGCAAGGTTTGCCCAACATCGGCGTTTTGGGACATGGGCTGGCCAGCATTTACCCCAACCAACACAAAAGTACCGCCCACAAAATGATCGAAAACGGCGGCTTGCTGAGCGAATACGGCCACGACGTAGGTCCCGACCGCGAACATTTTCCCATGCGCAACCGCATCATCGCCGGACTATGCGACGCCCTCGTGGTTGTGGAAACCGGACAAACCGGCGGTTCCATCATTTCGGCCGAACTGGCTGCCCAATACACCCGCGAAGTGTTCGCTTTCCCCGGGCGTGTGCGCGACCTCCACAGCATCGGCTGCAACCAGCTCATCAAAAACAACAGGGCGCACCTGATCGAATCGGCCACCGATCTGGCCACAATTATGGATTGGACGGGCGACGGAACAGCGTCGAAAGCGACGCAGGCAAGTTTGTTTCCCGATCTCGACGACGACGAACAACACATCACAACCTTGCTGCGCGAAAGGCCCGGACTGGCCATCGACGAACTCAGTATGGCCGCAGGAGTACCGCCCGGAAACCTCGCGCGGTTACTGCTCGGACTCGAGTTTAAAGGACTCATCCGCACTTTACCAGGCAAACGTTACCGCATATCGGGTTAAAACATGAACTTAGAGCCTTACAAACACGACCAACCGATCGATGCCGCGCTCCTATATTAAACTTTTCCTGCTTTTACCTTTGGTATTGTTGTTTTTGTCGGCACACCGTCCGCCTGGTCGTGGTGGCAACCGCCCCAAAAACGTCATCCTGCTCATCGGTGATGGCATGGGTCTTACGCAGGTGACTGCGGGTATGTACACCAACAACAACTCCCTCAACCTGGAAGCTTTCCCGATCACTGGCCTGATGAAAACCCATTCGGCCAAACAATTGATCACCGACTCGGCGGCCGGAGCTACCGCATTTGCCTGCGGCTGCAAAACGTACAACGGCATGGTCGGCATTTGCAAGGACAAACAAGCCTATCCTACCCTGCTCGAACAATCCGAAAAGCTCGGACTCGCAACAGGTATGGTCACCACCTCCAGCATCACCCATGCCACGCCGGCGGCATTTATCGCCCATGTGAAGGACAGGGGCATGATGGAAGACATCGCAACCTGGTTTTTAAAAACTGACATCGATTTGTTTGTGGGCGGCGGCATGCGTTATTTCAACAACCGCAAAACCGACCAACGCGACCTGGTGGCCGAACTCATCGCCAAAGGTTACAACGTATCGGACTTCCACAACAGTCCGCTGCCCAACCCTAACCCACAAACCACCATGCCCTTCGTTTGGTTTGCAGCCGATGAGGAACCGCAAAAAGTCACGGAAGGCCGAACTTACCTGCCGGATGCCACGTTTATGGCGTCCAATTTTTTAAAAAAACGGTCTGAAAAAGGTTTTTTCCTGATGGTGGAAGGTTCGCAAATTGACTGGGGAGGTCACGCACAAAACGCAGAATACACCATCAAGGAAGTGCTCGACTTTGACATGGCCATCGGGCGGGCGCTGGAATTCGCAAGAGCAGACGGTGAAACATTGCTCATCGTCACTGCCGACCACGAAACTGGCGGCATGGCCATCATCCAGGGTTCAGAAATGGGCAACCTCGAAGTGCAGTTCGTCACCGACAGCCACACCGCAACCATGGTACCCGTATTCGCCTTTGGCCCCGGCGCCGAACAATTCGGCGGCATCATCGACAACACGGACATTTACACCAAAATAAAAAACCTCCTGCAACTGTAACTAGTGGCAAGTGGCAAGTTGCAAGTTGCAAGAAACATGAATCATCTCGAATTTTTTGAAAGAGAACAAGGTTGTTTTTTGAATTCTTTCCTTAAAAAAATACGTGACAATCATCCAAATTTGGGATAAAAGCCCCAGCGGGGCGGATATGTCTGTAGAATACACGGTAAAAATAAGACCGGAGCCCCAGCGGGGCGGATATGTGACGATTAGCACATATCCGCCCCGCTGGGGCTCCGATCATTTGGTGTGGTTGATTTGCTACAGACATTATCGCCCCGCTGGGGCTATCATTTCTAAATGCCTGATTTACAGTCGTTTTTTCCGAACAAAGAATGCCTAATAACACATGAGTCACCCCGAAAAAATTCGGGATGACTCATGTTCCTTGCAACTTGCAACTTGCAATTTGCTACTTTTTAAAATTGTGGTGAGGAGACCAGCCCTACCCCCCAGATGGACTGGTCCCTCGCCCACGGGCTTAAAGTCGCATTCGACTTTATTTTTCAGAGGACCCGCCAGGGAAACCTCTTGAACGGCGAACCGTATTGTTTTTTGAAAACGGACGTGTTGTTTTCTGTATTCAGACTAAACAAGTACTGTGCCAAAAAGCGCTTTGCACCGTTTATTAACATTTTACGACCGTTTTCTTTGCCATTGAGCACACATTGCAGTGTCTGGCCCCACCGTCCAGAAACAACCAACATTATGGACGGCGAAGCCGGACATCCCTCTGTGTGCTCCTGTTTTTTTCCCTGTGTTCTCTGTGTCTACGACAATTTGTCAGTTACGAACTCAATGGCACACCCTTTGACCATGTACCGTACATCATTTTGTAGTAACCAAAATACACAAACACCAAGCGTATGATAAAAGGTAACATTGCTGTTCAGACGGAGAACATTTTCCCGATCATCAAAAAGTTCCTGTATTCGGACCACGAAATTTTCCTGCGCGAACTTGTTTCCAACGCCGTTGACGCCACCACCAAACTCCGGGTGCTTGCCAATCGCGGCGAAGTAAAGGGTGAAATTGGAGATACCACCATCGAAGTCATCCTTGACGCAGAAAACAAACAACTCATCATCCGCGACCGCGGCATAGGCATGACCGAAGAAGAGGTACATCAGTACCTCAACCAGATCGCTTTCAGCAGTGCCGCCGAGTTTTTGGAACGTTTCCAGGACAGTGCCATCATCGGCCATTTTGGCCTTGGTTTTTATTCCGCCTTTATGGTGGCCGACAAAGTGGAAGTGCACACCCAATCGTGGAAAGAAGGCGCCGAAGCCGTGGTATGGACGTGCGAGGGCAACCCGGAGTTCACCCTCGAAAAACGCGAAAAAGCACACCGCGGCACCGACATTATCCTGCACATCAACGAAGAAAACAAGGATTTCCTCGAGCGCACTCGTGTAGCCACGCTGCTCGACAAATATTGCCGCTTCCTGCCCATACCCATCCAGTTTGGTACCCGTACGGAATACCTGGAAACGGCCGAAGGTGAAGAGGAGAAATCGGTTGAAATCCCCAACATCATCAACGAGACCCATCCGCTGTGGAAAAAAACACCCAGCGAATTGTCCGACGAAGATTACCGGGCTTTTTACCGCACGATGTATCCGATGGGGGCAGAACCCATGTTCTGGATACACCTCAACATCGATTTTCCGTTCAACCTCACCGGTGTGTTGTTTTTCCCACGGCTGGGCAACAGCATGGAGGTGACCCGCAACAAAATCCACCTGTACAGCAACCAGGTGTACGTAACCGACGACGTTCGCGACATCGTGCCCGAGTGGCTGCTGTTGTTGCATGGCGTGATCGATTCGCCCGACATTCCCCTAAACGTTTCCCGTTCGTACCTGCAGAGCGACAGCAATGTTAAAAAGATCAGTGAATACATTACCCGCAAGGTAGCCGACAAGCTCCACGAACTTTTCCAAAACGACCGTCCGGCATTTGAACAAAAATGGCGCGATTTGGGCGTTTTTGTAAAATACGGCATGATCTCCGACACGAAATTCCAGGAGCGCGCCAAGGGATACGTTTTGCTTGAAAATACGGCCGGTGAATTTTTCACCCTGGAAGAATACAAGGAGAAAATTAAGGTCAGCCAGACCGACAAGCACAACAAAGTTGTCGCAATTTACACCAGCGACATACAGGGCCACGATGCCATCATCAAAGGCGCCAACAACCGCGGTTACGATGTGTTAAAAATGGAAGCTGTGCTCGACAACCACTGGATGCAGCACATGGAATACCATGGCGGCGACATGTTGTTCGTGCGTGTGGATTCCGACACGCTCGACAACCTTGTGCAGAAAGACGAAAAACGCACCTCGATACTCAGCGAAGGCGAAGAGACCACATTGAAAGGCCTGTTCGAAAACTTGTTGAAAGGTGAAGTTGGCGCCCGGGTTACGCTCAGCCCACTGTCGCCCGACGAGCCACCGGTTCAAATTACCCGTCCGGAATTTATGCGCCGTATGAAAGAAATGCAGTCTTTGCAAGGTATGGGTATGGGCGATTTCCCCGACAGTTTCAACGCCGTTGTGAATACCAACCACCCGTTGTTTGCGGGCAAGTTGCTCAAACTGGAAGCAGAACCTGAACGCGAAACCCTGGGCCAATATCTGGTTGATTTGGCCCTGTTGCAGCAGGGTATGCTTCGCGGGGAAGCACTGACGAGGTTTGTGCAGTCCACCATTGGCAAATTGTAATTGTTAGCATTTTCGAACAAACAAAAAAGAGTCATTCTGAATATTTCAGAATGACTCTTTTTTGTTTGTTGTCAAAACTCCCAATCAACGGCAAACTGCAACATTTCTCCATGTTGCCAAATTGCATAATTACCCGGCATAATACGCATGGACTTTACACCGAATACATTGCAAACCTTCAAAGGCATATTAAACGTTTCGACTACGGTAAAATATGGGTTGTTGAAATGATTTTTCAACGCATGATCATCAAGGCTGCTGATGTTAAATTTAAAAATAAGTTTTTTCTCCTCATGGAGACACATAATTCCAGCGGTATACGTCGGACAAGGGAAAAGATTAGCCAATGACATTGGGATGATTTTACAAATTCCAAGGCCCCTGCAACCTGAAGATGGAGAACCCAAAATAACGTTGGCTTCGATTGTGTAAATTCTTGGTAAGAATACATTAACAACCGTTGCGTGGTGTGGCAGTACTTGTTTCACACACATGATGATTAAAGTTAAGTTGTGACAATGGATTTGAAGCTGGCCGATTAAAACTTTGATTGTATGTTCAAAAAATAGGGCGCCTTCATGCAGGCGCCCAATAGAGATCCGTTAAACCTCACAGTGAAACATGTATTTAATATCCATGTATTTTATCAGCTGGACTGAATTTTAAAAAATCCACAACAAGAGCATTTTTCTTTAAAAACGCCATGCTGTGGTAGTCTAAAATGCTGAGTTCCTTAGTATATCTTTATTACAGTCGTAAAGCACACCAGTAATTTGCCCAATCAGGCACTCATTTTCCAGTTTACATTACAGTTCGCAATGTGGTAAGCAAAGCTTTGTACGAGTAAGCTCAATGGTTAACAATATTTTTACTTATTACCACGGGACAAAAATGGGCCATTTGACGATAATGGTTCGGCAGTTTGTTGCCACTTTTCGGCAATACAAAGCTGTTCGGCGATAAACCTTTCACAACAAAACGCCGCCCCGGAAACCCGGAGCGGCGCTTTTGTTTGTCATCCCAGCGAAGCGTGGGATCTTGTCATCCTGTAAGGGACTTGTCATCCTGTTAAGGATCACTTGGTCTGTATCATCTTCATCGTCACGCTTTCTTCCGAAGTCGAAACCTGGTAGTACAACACACCGGTGGTGTTTACAAGTGCTTTATCCAGTATAAATGCGTTGTGTCCTTTGGCGAAATCTCCCGTTTGGTTGTACAACAGGCGACCCGTTTCGTCGTACACGTTCAGCGTTGCTTCCGTTGCCTCAGGCAGGTAGAAACCGATGATCGTGCGGTTGATCCACG
>JADLBE010000200.1 GCA_020847915.1 Saprospiraceae bacterium
CAATACTGGCCGCTGGTGAAGTACCGCGAGTTGTTGTTTGTGCGTTAAAAATAAAAATTCAAGAGCCATCCCCGGTAAAAGGGATGGCTCTTGTACAAAATGTCGTTGTTATTCACGGGTTACGTTTAGCCTGGAAACGTTGGATAAAACGAGAAGAAGGGAATAAGGGTCGGTGGCTAAAAGCCGCCGCTTCCTGGCTGTCGATGGGAAACAGACTTGTTGGAAGATGAAGCAGAAGCGCCGAAAAACTGCGCCGGGCTTGTAAAGCCACTGCTGTTGAAGGAGGGTTGTTTGGTTAAAAGAGGTGTTGGGGATTAAACTTTTTTGCGCGCCTTGATTTCTTCCGGCGATGCTTCGCGCACGTACTCGCCGTCCTGGTCGATCCACATCCACATGCCCTGGAAAAGCACCATAGCCTGGTTGCGATCGGGTTCGAAAGCCAAAACCTCCTCAAATTCGTAAGGAATGATGACTTCACCACTGGAGTTGATGTAACCCCAAAGTCCTTCGGGGTGCTGGATGCCGCCAAGTCCGCAGTGCAGGGTACATGCCATTTTCAGAAAGCATGGTACCACTTCTTTGTTTTGGCGGTTAATGTAGCCCCACTTGCCGTTTTTCCCCTTAACCGGCGCCAAATTGTGGCGAAAAACGCCGACGTATTTGTATTGGGCAAGGGCGGATACCTGGTTAACTTTTCCCTGAATGGAAGCAGGTTTGTTGACCCGTTTTACTTTGGCCTTGTTGTTGGCCATTTGTTCAAAGCGGGCGATGCTTTTTTGCAGGATGTCGAGCAGGCTGTCGCGTTCGGCAGTGCATTGTTGCAACTCCAACACGGTGCCGGTGTCGGGAGCAATGGACGGTGGTGTGGCTTCGGTATTGGATGGTGTGAGCAAGCCGATAAGGCTAACCATCAAACCGAAACCGCCGAACATGTACAAGAGAGGTTGTTGGTTTTTCCGGGAAGCCCAAAGGGCCCCGGCAATACAGGTGGCTATGATGGCATAGCCAACCCACGCATAATCGGGCGGTGCGTTTCCGCCCGTCGGTGCGAACAGGAACAGGGGGGAGGTACACATACACTGGTTTTTTAGAGGGCAGGAGGGTGCTTAAGCTTGCACTTCAAATTGGTTTTAACCCAAAAATCGACATCCCAACCACAGCCAAGCCACCTGTAGCTGCCGTAAGATTGGTCAATGTTCAGGAGTAAAATTACAATTTGTTGTTTCAGGCCAAATTTCCGCTCATACCCTGATGGAAATTATGTTGGCAAGAATACATAAACTTTGTGTAAAATCAATGCGGTGTTGTGCGCTTTTTCTCGTAAATGGTCGATATAAATTAGAAAACGGTCTATTTTTTTTCACCGTTAACATTTCAACTGCGTTTTTTTACCCGATGTACAACAACATGGTCGTTGTTTAACCTTAAAATTCATCCTTACAATCAATAAATACCTCGAAACGGGTAAAAACAATTTAAAACGTTTTGTAGGAACTTTGCATTTTTTCAACAAAGGCGCAACAGGCCGGGCCAAACGAATGTTACCTTACCATTATGGCAGAATCAACCAATCCGGTGATAGGCTTCAACAAGCCTGAAACCCACAGCCTCGAGCGCAAAGTCGCCCGTTACAAAGAAGTATTGGACAATACCCGCCAGTACCGGGAGTTGTGGAACGCTTCCTTCAAAAACGCACTCGTTGAAGCACTGACACGCATCAGCAAATCTGCCGGAATAGCGTGTTCCGTTGAGGTTCGCTCCGAAATCCAGAACCTTGAAGCGGTGGTGCTTTCACTGGGCAGTCAGGAGAGCGGTTTGGGTGAGCCTGTGGGCGACAATTTGTTCCGCCCCCTCATCAAACAAAACGGCTCGTTGGTGTACCAGCAATTGTTCAACGGTAAAATTCTGGTGCTGATCAATTATCCGTACATCGAAAAATACGGACAACCGCTGCCGCCCAAAACCATCGCCATCTACCGTCCGGAAGAATTGAAGGATCCTTATTGCCTTCGACACCTTGAAACCTTTCTCAATGAAATTACCCATTGGGAAGATCAGGACGACGAAACACCCGAAGTAGCCCATCGTATTGGGTTTAATGTAAATTTAGAAGACAACAATACAAACACTCCCCCCGCCTGACCTCTGGCGCTACAACATGCATTTTATCCTGAAAATGGCCTGGCGCGACAGTCGCCGCAACCGCGCCCGGCTTTTCCTTTTTGTATCGGCCGTGGTGGCCGGTATCGCCGCGCTCACCGCCGTACGCTCGTTCAGCGTGAACCTCACGCGCGACATCGACCGCGAAGCCAAAACGCTGCTCGGCGCCGACCTGCTCATCGACGCCCGTCACCCGGCGCCCGATTCGTTGCTGGCTTCCTTTGCGCCTGTGGGTTCGCAACGCGCTTCCGCCGTCAACTTCCTGAGTATGGTGCGTTTCCCGTCGAACGGCGGTACGCGCCTCAGCCAGATCCGTGCCCTTGAAGGCAATTACCCCTTTTACGGCAAATGGAAAAGTGATCCTGAAAACAGTTGGCAAAGTTTCCGCAACGGGAAAAAAGCGCTGGTGGACCACGCGCTTATGCTGCAATACGGCATCAAACCAGGCGATTCGATCCAGGTCGGCAACGTGACCTTTGCCATCGAAGGCGAGTTGCTCTCGTCGCCCGGCCGAGCGGGCATCGCATCGGCCATCGCACCTGTGGTGTTTATCCCGCAGGTTTGGCTCGACTCCACCGGACTGGTGCAAAAAGGCAGCCGTGTCGATTACCAGTATTTTTACCAAACGCCTGCCGGCATCGACGTGGACGCTCTGCTCGATCCTCAGGAGAAAAAAATGGAAGACGCCGGTCTCGACTACGAAACGGTGGCGAGCCGCAAACGCAGTCTGGGCGCCGCATTTGGCAATTTCGGCACCTTCCTCAACCTCGTAGGTTTTATCGCCCTGCTTTTGGGCTGCATCGGCGTGGCGGGCGCCGTCCACATTTACATCAAAGACAAACTGCCCACGGTTGCCATCCTGCGCTGTTTGGGCGCCAGCGGCCGCAAAGCATTTTATGTGTACCTCGTGCAGGTTGCAGGCATCGGCTTGTTGGGCGCCATTTTGGGCGCCGTGTTGGGCTCGCTGGTGCAAAAAGTATTGCCCATCCTGGTGCGCGATTTGTTGCCCATCGAAAATGTAAGCACCGACTTCTCGTGGTCGGCCGTTGGTCAGGGTGTGCTGCTGGGACTTGCGGTTGCCGTTCTTTTTGCGCTTTTGCCGCTTGCGGGCATTTTGCAAACATCCCCGTTGCGCACCCTGCGCGCTTCAGTAGATGCGCCGACGACCTCCGACCGACTCCTGCGCTGGGGCGTGTATGCGTTGATCAGCGTATCGATTTTGGGCTTCACCTGGTGGCTGGTGGGCGATTGGAAAGAGACGCTCTTTTTCATCGGTGGTTTGGCGGCCGCTTTTGCCATGCTTTACGGATTGGCGGCGTTGTTTACCTGGGCTTTGCGGCGTTTTTTTCCAAAAAAATGGAACTACGTGTGGCGGCAGGGCATCGCCAACCTATTCAGGCCCCAGAACCAGACGTTGCTGCTGGTGGTCACGATCGGACTGGGCACCATGCTGCTTTCCACCCTTTTCCTGGTTCAAAACCTGTTGTTGAAACAAGTGGCTTTTTCGGGTTCGGGCAACCAACCCAACATGGTGTTGTTCGACATCCAGGCCAACGATAAAGACTCGGTGGCTGCGCTTGTTTCCCGCAACGGCATGCCTTTGCTGCAACAAGTGGCCGTGGTGACCACCCGGGTGGAAACCATCGACGGCAAAACCAAGCAGCAGGATGAAGTTGATACCCTTACCTCCAAACCACGCTGGGTATGGGACCGCGAATACCGCGTTACTTTCCGCGATACGCTCATCGATACCGAAGAAATTGTTGAAGGGGCATGGGTGGGCAATTACGAGCCGGGCAAACCCGTACCGGTTTCCATTTCAGACAATTTGCAACGCGGCATGAAGGCCACCATTGGAACTAAAATCGTGTTCAACGTGCAGGGCGCCCGCATCGAAACGGAGGTTGCCAGTGTACGCAAGGTGAATTTCAACCGTGTTCAAACCAATTTTATGGTTGTTTTCCCCAAAGGTGTTTTGGAAAAAGCGCCGCAGTTCCACGTGGTGGTTTCCAAAGTGAGCAGTGCCGAACAGTCGGCCGCTTTCCAGTCGGAGCTTGTGCGCAGGTTTCCGGGCGTATCGGCCATCGACCTCACGCAGATCCTGCGGTCGGTGGACGAGGTGTTGCGCAAGGTGTCGTTTGTGATCCGGTTTATGGCCATGTTCAGCATCCTCACGGGTTTGCTGGTGCTCATCAGTTCCATTTACCAGGGCAAATTTGCGCGCATCCGCGAAAGCGTGTTGCTGCGCACGTTGGGCGCTTCGCGCAAACAAATATTGTGGATCAACGCGATAGAATATTTTATGCTGGGCGCATTGGCTTGTTTGGCCGGCGTAGGCCTTTCGGTAGCCGGCGCCTGGGCGTTGTCGAGGTTCGCCTTTCAAATCCCGTTTGAGCCCGAATGGTGGCCCTTGTTGCTCACGTTTGTGGTAATTACCGGACTTACGGTGCTCATGGGCCTTTTCAACAGCCGGGAAGTGGTGAACAAGCCGCCGCTGGAGGTACTTAGAAATGAAGTTTAAAGTTTAAAGTTTAAAGTTTAAAGTGGCGTTGGGCTTGAGATTTGTTGTTGGGTAATGATTTGGACAGAGCGTTTAATTGGTCACCAGTTCTAGGCTTTCTGACAAATGGCGGTAAAAAGGAGGGAGGCCAAAAACATGGTACTTAACCTCCTTCAAAACCACCTTCCAACCTCAAGATCAACGCCCCTTTAAACTTTAATCTTTAAACTTTAAACTACCCTCCCCTTCGGTGGTAATTCACCTGTCCCAGATGGTAATTCAAATGCGAGAGCAGGTGCAGCAGCATGTAGGTTGTGCTTACGTTGCGGCCGTGTTTTTCGAGGGGAAAATCGGACCAAAAATCGTCTTCCGTAAGGTTGCTTAAGGTATCGGCTACGATTTGGCGGGTCTCGGCGATGTTGGCCTGAAGACCGGCGCGGGGGATGTTGCGGGCAGAGAACTCCACGTCGCGGATGCGCACGTAACCTGTGTTGCCGAGGGTAGCGCCGATGAAATGTTTGAGGTTGCCGCAGAGGTGCAGACACAGGGTGCCGCCGCTGTTGAGAATGGTTCCGGGGAGCGCCCAGACGGAGGCCTCGTCGGGATAAAGGTTGATTTCTTCTGCGAGTTTGGCGAGTTCGCGGTCGAACATTTCAACCAGGGTCGATTTCAGGATTTCCATGATTAAAAAAGTTTGGAAGGATAAAAACCTTTGGCAACCAGGTCGGCAAGCGCGTTTTGCACCGTCGTTTTGTCGTCGGGGTAGGTAACGCCGTACCATTGGGCATCGGAGTGCAAAACCTGGAGGTCGATTTTACCGGCGATGAGCAGGTTGTTGACCACCGTGGGGATGTAAAACTCAGCTTTGGGGTTTTCGAGGTTGTTGTGTACAAACTGGCGGAACATGGCGTCGGCTTCGTCGAACATACTGTGGTGGAAACCCCAAAGGTTCATGGAAACGGGCGTAACATCGGGCAGGGCGTGGTGGTTGCCGGCGTCGTCGGTGAAGGCGATGCCGTCGGGGTAACGTTCTATTTTGGTGCGTTCCACAACGTCGTTGAGCAGGTTGTCCTCCTTGATGCTGCACACGCCGCGCG
>JADLBE010000201.1 GCA_020847915.1 Saprospiraceae bacterium
CCCCCCCCCCCCCCCCCCCCCCCCCGACCCTCCCCCAATATTTACTGAAAAGTGTCATGTCGAGCGTCAGCGAGACACCTCATTTATCCCCGGTTCATTTGGAGCGTAAGCGAGACACCTGAGGCTGTTTAAACAAACAAAAAGCGCCGTCCCAAAACCTGGAACGGCGCTTTTTTATTAACCAACAAGATTCAATCCTATAAATCCTAAAATCCAATCCTGTCAATCCTAAAATCTAGATCCTTCGCAAACTCAGGACAAGTCCTGATCACGCTTTGGCCTTTTTAGCCGGCTTCTCAGCAGCAGGTGGCGTGGCTTCAACCGATTTGCCAACCAGAACGTCTTCTTTGGTGAAGTCGTTTACAAGGGCTGCGGCGATGAACACCGAGGAGTACGTACCGAAGAAGATACCTACAAGTACACCAAAGGCAAAACCGCGGATGGCGCCGCCGCCGAAGATCATAAGGATAAGTACCACCAGGAAGATGGTGCCCGACGTGATGATCGTACGGCTCAGGGTGGTGTTGATTGCCGCATTAAGTACTTCTTGTTTGGGCCTGCCCGCGTAGGTGTGACTGAACTCACGGATACGGTCGTAAACGATAACCGTGTCGTTCACCGAGAAGCCGATAACCGTCAGGATACAGGCGATGAACGCCTGGTCTACCTCAAGCGAGAACGGCACCAAACCGTGCAGGAGCGAGAAGAAAGTCAACATGATGAGCGCATCGTGGAACAAAGCGAGTACGGCGCCCATGGAGAACTGCCAGCGGTCGAAACGGAACAACAGGTACACAAAGATGAGTGCAAGCGCCCAGAAACCGGCGAGGAACGAAGAGTTCCTGATGTCGTCGGCTACCGTCGGACCAACCTGGCTCGACGAGGTGATGTGGGTGCCTTTACCGTCGGTCTTTTTAAATTCGGCGAGATCAGATTGTGCGCCCGCCGTGGTCAAACCTTCGTGCAGTTTGGTGATTACACGATCGGTTACGTCCGGACCAACTTCATTGATCAGGTACGACGTGGTGATGTTGAGTGTATTGGCGGTGTTTACCACTTTAACGATCGGATTGCCACCAAAAGCTTCGGTGAGCGCCGGACGAACCTGGTCGATAGCGATTTCCTTGTCAAACTCAACGTTGAACGAGTGGCCGCCCTTGAAGTCGACACCAAGTTCGAAACCGCGGCCGAAGTAGGAGATCACACCAATCAAGGTGAGGCCGATGGAAAAGGCATAAGCCAGTTTGCGTTTGCCGATCCAGTCAACATTGATGCCTACAAACCAGCTTTCCGACCATTTGCTGCTGTAGGTCATGGTTGTGCCGCGGTTGATCCACCAATCGGTGAGGGCGCGACCCATAAGTACGGCCGTAAGCATGGAGCTGATGATACCGATAAGCAGTACCACACCAAAACCTTTGATGGGGCCGAGACCGAACCAAATAAGTACGATGGCCGAAAGGGCGGTGGTTACGTTGGCGTCGATGATGGCAGGAAGTGCACGGGCGAAGCCGACTTCAATGGCTTTCAAATGCCCCATACCATGCCTTATTTCTTCACGGATACGTTCGTAAATGATAACGTTGGCGTCGACAGCGGTGGCGAGCGTAAGCACGATACCGGCGATACCAGGCAGGGTCAAAACAGTACCGAAGGAAGCCAGCGTACCGATGATGAAGAAGATGTTGATAAGCAGGGCAACAACACTTACAACACCACCCTTGGCGTAGTAAGCGATCATAAAGGCACAAAGCAGACCAACAGACAACAACAGGGCGATGAGCGACTTGTTGATGTTGTCGGCGCCGAGGGACGGACCTACCTGGCTT
Organism: Saprospiraceae bacterium; assembly: GCA_020847915.1. Classification (GTDB taxonomy): domain Bacteria; phylum Bacteroidota; class Bacteroidia; order Chitinophagales; family Saprospiraceae; genus M3007. Next base: position 1,830 of record JADLBE010000201.1, read on the forward strand.
TCCTGTACGATGTGGGTACCTGCGGGCAGTTTACCTACTTCGAGGATGTTGGCAAGGTCACCGGCTTCTTCGAGGTTGAAACCACCCGAGATGGACGAGTTGCCACCCGAGATGGGGCCGTTGCGAACACCGGGAGCGGATACCACCTCGTCGTCGAGAACGATGGCGATTTCACGGCGTCCGTTGCTGAAAGCTTCGGTGGTCATTTTTTCCCATTCGCTGGCGCCTTCGTTGTTCATGCTGAGGCTAACGGCGATTTCACCGCTTGGATCAGGTTGTGCGCTGGCGTTGGTCACCACCGAGCCATCGAGGCGGGCTGTTTCCTGTCCGCGTACTTTTTTGATGGCGTACAGTTCGTATTTACCGCTGGCACCGCCTGCACCTTCGATGGCAGGAACGGGTTTCATGCTCCAGAGGAACTTCGCCGTAGCGGGGAACATGCTTTTGATCTCCGGACGGTTGAGGTAGCCGTCGATCAAACGCATTTTGTTTTTATCGGCATAACCGATGATGGCGCTTTGGTTGCCACCGCCGCCGTTGAGGGCGAGGTTGCTGAGCAGCGGACCGGCGTTTTGCTGGGAAGGATCGAGGGGACGGTCGACAACCTGCATCTCCGGCGTTTTGCTGGAGTCGGGTTTGCCGTCGGCGCCTGCCGGATAAACGTAGGAAGTATCTTTAACCGTAGCGGTAGCAAGCGTCGAATCGCCGCTGGCTTGTGCTTTCAGTTTGGTATCGGCGTCGATGAAAGCCTGTGCGATGCCTTCGTCGGCAAGGCGGTAGGTGTCCCAAAACTCGAGTTTGGCCGATGCCGTAAGGATATCACGGGCACGTTCAGGGTTGTCGATGCCTGGAAGTTCTACAAGAATAAGGTCACGTGCAGCGTCGAGGCTTACGTTGGGTTGTACCACACCGAGTTTGTCGATACGCTGTTTGAGACGTTTGTACGTTTCGTTAACCGTATTGTTGGCCTGTTCGCGGATCACGCGCACTACGTCGGCGTCGGGCGATTCGAAGTTGATTTGGCCGCGCAATACTTCGTTGCGGGCGAAGATCGAAGCGAGCGACTTACCGCCGCCGGTTTCTTTCCATGCCTGCGCAAAGAGGTTGATGTAGTCGGTTTGCTGCGTTTTTTGCAGTTCCGAAGCTTTATCAAGCGCTGCGGTGAAAGCCGGGTCGGTGTTGTTACCGGCCAGGTTGCTGATGAAGTCGCGCAAGTCGACTTGCAAAAGCACGCTCATGCCGCCCTTAAGGTCGAGGCCAAGCGCCAATTGGCTCTTCTTCAGGTCCAGGTAATTAAAGGCCTTGATGAAGGGAATGCGGAAAATCGTGTCGGTCGACACCGAGTCCAGATACTGGCTGTAGTGGGTGCGCCAGCCAATGTTCGGAGCTTTAGCCGACATATCGGTTGCGTACTGTTTGGCTTCATTTTCAACCCTATTGGTTGGGATGATCAGCAGATACTGGTATAAACACACGACAGTCAGCGCAATCAGGAAAAATCGTACAACGCCTTTAATTTGCATACTCGAAGGAGTGAATGAATTGTTGGTTACAATGAAAAACGGGGCCGGTGCACGCACGGACCTTCTAAAAAAGTGCGCAAATATAGGGAGTGTACGGGAAATACAAAGAAAAAAGTAACAACATGAAACACCGGGTATCCGACAGTTCGTGCCTTTCCGCCTACGGCGGGGCACGAACTGCCGGATACCCGGTATTTCATGTTGTGTGGGTGGATGGTTTGATGCGTTAAGTTTGGGTCTGGAGGTGAGGTGTCATCCGCGAGGCACGAGCGGGTGACATCTCGCCATGTGGGGGGCCGAGGAAGGGGTGGGTGCTGGATTTGGGGAAAATTCCGAACTTGGCCTTTAAGTATTTACCACTGATTTTCCTCTGGTCATGTACTCCAAACTCCAAACTCCGAACTCCGAACTCAGAATTCCACAATAAACCCAATCGTCGGTACCACGCTCGGATCGTCGTTCACCAAAATAACCGGGATGCCGTTGGCACCGTCGGAACGCAGGGGCTGACCGTCGGTGGTCACAAAATCGGTGTTGGTGTCGTTGCGTTTGAGCGTAAACTGCGGATACGCCGGATTGCTCTGCACAAACGCGTTTTGCACATCCAGGAAAATATCCAACGTCGTGCGGCGGAAGTTCCATTTTTTGTCGATGCGGAAGTCGAACTGGCTGAAGGTGCTCAGACGGTCGGTGTTGAGCATACTGTAGTCCAACGTGCCTTCACCTCTGATCACGTAGTTCGCTTTGCTGGCTTCAATGTCGAAAGGTGTGTATGGCGCACCGCCCTGGAAACGCCATTTCAAACCCATTTCCCAGTTTTTGCCAAATTTTCTTCCCACAAGCAGGGAAATGAGGTGACGGTTGTCCCAGGCCGATGGCACGAGTACGTCGTCCAAACCGCTGAATTCAGACCAAAACAGGGTGTATGAACCTGTGAAAAACAGGTTTTTGGTGAGTTTTTGCTGCGCAAACAATTCTATGCCATACGTGCTGCCCCGGCCCGTGCCCACCAGTGGCTCGTTGCCGATGATGCCAAAATCGCCGCCCTGGTTGGCCAGTGAAATGCCGTTGAAGATGCTCACGGGGTAGTCGCCGTAGTCCTTGTAAAATCCTTCCAGGGTGAAACGCAGGTTGCCGCGTGGCACAAATTCGAGTCCAACCACGTAGTGATCCGCGTAGTTGTACGGCAGGTCTTTGTTGGCCAAATTGCCGTTTTCATCCTTAAAACCAAGCGCCGTGTAGGTCGGAAGTTTGTAGTACCTGCCGATGCGGGCGTTGATTTTTAACTGTTGCATGAGAGCATAACTTGCGCTCACCCGCGGACTCAACGTTTGCAGCATGTTCAATCCGTCGTCGGTAAACGTGTTGCCGTCGGCGCGCACGCCGGCTGATACGCCGAGCCGTTCGTTGAAAAACGTGCGGTTTACTTGTCCAAACACACCGAATTTTACAAAATCGATGGCTGTGCTGAAATTCAACGTGACTTCCGGTTGCACCAGGTTGCCAACCGAGTCGCGTACTTCCGGTTGCACTCGGTTGAACGTTGTGTTGTTGTATTTTACGTATTGCACCATGCCGCCTACCGACCATTTCCAGTCGCCCGAAAAACGGTTGTAATCAAAACGCAATTTGTTTTCAATTTCCTGACTGTTCACGCCCAACGTGCGTTTGTCCTCATCCATTTGTTTGCCGTCGTAGTTGTCGGCAAACTGGTCGAGCTGGTTGTCGAACATGTTGCGGCTGGCCGTGAGGTTCCAGTAGCCGTTGTTCACCAGTCGTTTCAGCGTTACGCCGGTGGTGTAGTTCCATTGGTTGATGAGCGGATTGGAACTGAGCACGTAGATGTTTTCGGGCGTTGCGTCTTTGGGGGCCACAAACGAAAATTCATCGATGGCGCCCACGCCGATGAAGGTGAGCGTGGTTTTGGGATCAATTTTGTGGGTTATTTTGGTCTGGAAATCCCAGTAATTGGGCCGGATGGGCAAGTCGAGTACGCCGAACAGGAAGTCGAGGTAGGATCGGCGGGCCGAGGCCAGGAACGTGGTTTTTTTGCCCAGCGGACCTTCGCCGGTAATCGCCGCTTCGGTGCCGCTGAGGCGGAAGTTGCCCTGGAAACGTTCGCTGTTGCCGTCGCGTTGTTTGAACTGGAGCACACTCGACAACGGGTTGTCGTACCGCGAATGGAACGCACTGGAGGCGAGGGTGGCGTCTTCGAGAAACGACACGTTGAGGATACCCGTCGGACCGCCCGCCGCGCCCTGTGTGGCGAAGTGGTTGATGACGGGGATTTCCACGCCGTCGAGGTAGTACACGTTTTCATTCGGACCGCCGCCACGGATGATGAGGTCGTTGCGGAAACCACCCACCGAACCGGCGGTGCCGCCTACGCCCGGGAGTGCCTGTACCACGCGCGAAATGTCGAAGTTGCCGCCCGGATTACTTTTGATCTCTTCGGCGCTGAGGTTTTGTATGGACAACGGTGTTTCCAAGGTGGCTACACGTATGCTTTTGTTTTCGGAAATGAGCACCTCGCCGATCACCTTATTGTCCGTTTCAAGTTCAAAATTGAGCTGGTTGACGTTGCCGGTGGTGATCACCACGTTGTAACGGGTTGTGGGGGCGTAACCCAGGTAACTGGCAGTCACGTTGTAACTTTTGGGCGGAATGCCGCCGATGCGGAAACGCCCGTCAACATCGGTGGAAGCGCCGAGTTCCGAACCTTCAAGTTTTACCGTGGCGCCGATGAGGGGCTCCTGGGTAGCTTTGTCGATGACCGTTCCAGTCAGTTGTCCAACATTTTGGGCAGACATGCCTGCTGTGCCGAGCAGAAAAAGACCAAAAAATCCGGCTTTGATGTGTTTGAACATGGTTTTTAAATGTATGTTTTTGATGTATTATTTTTAAAACTGGTATAGAAACATAGTTTGTGTGAAATGGTTCATTAAGGTTTATAAACTTTCCGAGTCTTAAGACTTGGAAGGTCTATAGACTTAGTGCCCCGCTTCATTTTTATGAAAACAAACTTTGGAATTTAGTGTTATAACACTTAAATTTGTCCTAGAAATTTCAAACACACCCATCATGTCCAACATCCAGGTATATCCCGAGTCCGTACAAGGCAAAGGCGCCTTCAACGGCGGCGAAATCGTCGAAAACAAACCCCTGGGATTCCCGGGCGACCACTCGGCGCTTCGTCCTTATTCCAACCTCTTTTACTGGGCCCATGCCCGTGCCACCAAAGATTCCACCATCGGTCTGCACCCGCACCAGGGCTTCGAAATCGTTTCCTTCGTGCTTGAGGGTGAAATCCGCCACTACGATACCAAACTGAAGGAATGGCGCCCGTTGAACGCCGGCGACGTACAAATCATCCGAGCCGGCAACGGCATCAGCCACTCCGAATGGATGGGTGAAGGCGGCGAAATGTTCCAAATCTGGTTCGACCCGAACCTTCAAAAAACACTGGAACAACCCGCTTCGTACGACGACTACAAAAGTGCCGATTTCCCCGTGGAAAAACGCGAAAATGGCGAAATCAAAACACTTGTTGGCCCCGGAAGTCCTTTCCGCATGGATACACCCGGCGTTACCGTACACAACATCCGTGTGGAAAACG
>JADLBE010000202.1 GCA_020847915.1 Saprospiraceae bacterium
ATTTCTGACTGCCAGCCTCCATACCTACCAAATGAAACAAACGGCCGCTGCTCTGGTTTTGGCCGAAGCCGCAAAAACACCTCCGGCCGTTTACCGCTGGGGTTTTTCGATGAACGATTACCAGGTTTCGGAGTCCAAACTCCGCTCCGGTGACATCCTTGGCGAAATTCTGATCGACCAGGGACTTACGTATCCACAGGTAGCCAAACTGGTTGAAAATTGCCGCGATAAGTTCAACATCACGAACCTTCGCATGGGCCGGAATTTGTACTTCATCAGCGACGGCAACGGCACTTCGCCCGACGCCATGGTGTACGAACCCAATCCGTACGAATACGTAACCTTCCAGCTCGAAGAACCCTTCGAAGTAAAGGTCACCAAACGGGAGGTGCAAACCAACATCGTTACTTCCTCGGGCGTGCTCGAAACCAGCTTCTGGCAGGCGCTTACCGACAACGGCCTCAACGACGAACTTGCCGACGGCATGATCGACGTGCTCGCTTCCTCGGTAGACTTTTACCACCAGAAACAAGGCGACCGCTTCAAAGTGATGTACGAACAACACATCGTGGAAGGCAAAGCCGTCGGTTCGGGTAAAATCATCGCAGCTGTATACGAACGCGAAGGCAAAGAATACTACGCTTTCAACTACGAACGCGAAGGTGAAAAAACGAATTACTTCGACTACGACGGTCGCCCGGCCCGCAAAGCATTCATTAAAGCGCCCGTTAAATTCTCCCGAATCTCCAGCCGTTACAACCTCAACCGCCTGCACCCCGTACTCGGTTACAAAAAAGCCCACTTCGGCACCGATTACGCTGCTCCCCAGGGTACACCCATCATGGCAGTGGCTGAAGGCACGGTGACCGAGGCCACACGCAAAGGCGGCAACGGCATCTACGTAAAAATCAAACACGGCAACGGCATCGAAACGCAATACCTGCACATGAGCCGCCATGCCAAAGGTATCCGTCCAGGCACCCGCGTTGCCCAGGGACAAACCATCGGCTACGTCGGTTCCACAGGACTCGCAACCGGGCCTCACGTTTGTTTCCGTTTCTGGAAAAACGGCAAACAGGTAGACCACCTGCGCCTCAACCTTCCCCAGCCCGAACCCATCAAAGGCGAAACTTTGGAAGCTTACAAAGTGGTGCGCGACAGCCTGCTCAACGACCTGAACAAAGTTCCTTACCGGACGTACCACAAGGAAGTGGCAAAACCGTAACTGAGTAGCAAGTGGTAAGTTACAAGTGGCAAGTTACAAGTGGCAAGTAAGCACAAGAGCCATTCCGAAAAATCGGGATGGCTCTTGTGCTTTAGATTCGTGGAGGTGCAGCACTCCGAAACATGTTGCGGTGCGCTGCACCTCCACGGATAATTTTTTCGTATTATCTAAAAATATTTCGCCGCTCTGCGGCTGCCTCCCGGGAAAACAAGCCATTGGGTGAAGCCCTTTAAAATGTGTGTAAACCGAAGCCCAAAGGATATTTCGAGCGTCTGTAGGGGCGCCCCTTGCGGGTGCCCTCGCGATGCCGGGTGCAATACCATTCGGCATGCCGGAACGTCAAAGGGCACCCGCAAGGGGCGCCCCTACAGACTTCTGGATGACTCATGTTTCTGCATTCCGCATTCCGCATTCCCTATTCCGCATTCAAATCACACCCATACCCAGCAACACGGCGATCAGAATAATCATCACAGCGGTGAACCATTTCACCACATGGATGGTTGTTTTTTGCAAATACTTCGCGCCGAGGTAAGCACCAACGAAGGCACTGATGGTGGCGATGAGCAGGAGGCGCCATTGTTCCTGGAACATTGCGGCATCAAAACGGACAAAATAAATGGGAAGCCTTGTAAAATCCACCATACAAGCGATGGTGACGCCTGTAGCGATGAAGGCTTCTTTGCTTAAATTGCTGCGCAACAAAAAAGCCGAGCGCAAAGCGCCCTGGTGACCACTCAAGCCACCGAAAAAACCGCTGAGCAATCCGCCAAAGCGCAGGTACCGTTCCGGGAATTGCAGGTTTTTGAGCGAAGGCAACAATTCCATCAAGGCAAAAATTACCATGAGCAATGCCATGGCAATTTTCAGGAATGTGACTTCGTTAAGTTTGCCGAGTCCAAACCACGCAAAAAGAACGGGAAGGTTGCTCAGTGATGCCAAAAGGGCAGCGCCAAGCAGTCCTCCGACCACCGAAGGCAGTCCAAACTTCAAAACCATGCTGCGCGAGGCTTTTTTTCCAAGCAAGGCAAGTTTGAACAGGTTGTTGAGCAGGTGAACGATACCTGTAAGTGCAACCGCGAAATGGATGGGAAAAAAAAGCCCAAAAACGGGCGTCAGCAATGTTCCAAGTCCGAAACCGGAGAACAAGGTGAGCAAGGATGCTAAAAAAGCCGCAATGGCGATGATAAATTCCATAAAAAAAAGCCCGGCAGGTTCGTCATGGCTTTCACCCACGCTCTCAATTGGTTTTTCCTGTTACGGAAAAGGGCAGGAAACATCGACGAACTGCCGGGCGCTTATGCGTACAGTGTGCACAAATATAAGCGTTTTAATAATGAAATATAATTTTGTTTTTGTGCCATTTGTGGCCCCTCATCCAAATTTTAATGAAAAATTTATGATTCATTAACAAATCGAATACCCCAACTTGCTTTTTTCTGTTTCAAAATAGTCGTACCTTTGCGCGTCGTTTGCAGCCACCTGCGTTTTTTGAAGTAAAAACAGGCTTGCGACAACATAAAATTCTTTTTTTCAACCATTTACACCCCGGAAGACTACTCACCTTTATGAGAAACATCCGCAACATCGCAATCATTGCCCACGTTGACCACGGCAAAACAACCCTTGTCGACAAATTGATCCTCGCCGCCAAAGTGTTTAAAGAACACGAGGTGACGGGCGACCTTATGCTCGACAACAACGATCTGGAGCGCGAGCGCGGCATCACCATCCTTGCTAAAAACGTTTCCATCCAATACAAAGGCACCAAGATCAACATCATCGACACCCCCGGTCACGCCGACTTTGGTGGAGAGGTTGAACGTGTACTCAACATGGCCGACGGCGTTCTTCTGCTCGTCGACGCTTTCGAAGGCCCGATGCCACAAACCCGTTTTGTGCTTCAAAAAGCCCTCGAATTGGGCAAAAAAGCCATCGTGGTTGTTAATAAAGTAGACAAACCCAACTGCAATCCGGACTGGGCTCACGAAGCTGTATTCGATCTGATGTGCTCCCTGGATGCTACCGAAGAACAACTCGACTTCCCTGTAATTTACGGTTCGGCCAAACAAGGCTGGATGGGACACGACTGGAAAAATCCTACTTCGGACATCACGACCTTGCTCGACGATATCGTGAAATACATCCCCGAACCAAACGTCAGCGAGGGCACACCACAAATGCTGGTAACCTCCCTCGACTACTCCAATTTCATTGGTCGTATCGCCATCGGCCGCCTTTACCGCGGCAAACTCACCAACGGACAAATGGTATCGCTGGTGAAAAAAGACGGTACGGTGTTCAAACACCGCATCAAACAACTCCTGGTTTTTGAAGGACTGGGTAAAAAAGAAGCCCAATTCGTTGATGCCGGCGACATCTGCGCCGTTGTAGGTGTGGAAGGTTTTGAAATCGGTGATACCATCGCCGACTACGAAAATCCGGAAGCCCTGGCCACCATCGACGTGGATGAGCCAACCATGAGCATGATGTTCACCATCAACGACTCGCCGTTTTTCGGACAGGAAGGCAAATATGTAACCAGCCGCCACGTTCGTGAACGTTTGGAAAAAGAACTTGAAAAGAACCTGGCCATGCGCCTGCAGGAAACCAACTCGGCCGACTCCTTTATGGTGTTTGGTCGTGGCGTTCTCCACCTCAGCGTTTTGATCGAAACCATGCGCCGTGAAGGTTACGAACTGCAAATCGGTCAACCACAGGTTATCGTAAAAGAAATCGACGGCCAGAAATGTGAGCCTGTCGAAGAACTTACCATCGACGTACCCGAAGTTTCCAGCGGCAAATGCATCGAATTGGTAACTCGCCG